>JAGSHI010000029.1 GCA_023954635.1 Bacteriovoracaceae bacterium | reverse complement strand
TTTAATTCTATCTTTTAATTGTTTCCTATATGTAGGAGGGAAAGCTGCATAACCAACAAGACCATCAATAACTTTATTTGGATTTGCTTTTCTCTTAGCGGAGACTGAGTTAAAAACTTCCAAACGAGCAGCTCCATAATTTTTCTGGACTCGAGGGTTGTAGAGTATATTTTGGACTTGAGCATATGCAGAGTCCTCTAAGGTTTCAAATGTTAAATAGTACGCACCTTCATTTGAAGGTCGATTATAAGTACAGCTTGCTTTTATTTTCCCTGGCTTCTTTGTCCCGGGAACTCTGAAGACATCGTATTCAACCACATCTTTTCTTTTGAAACACGAGTGTCCACCTATTCCATTTCCCTTTCTAAGGAGTCTCGAACTAACGCCCCATCCAGTCTCTTCTGCCCATTGAGAGAGAAGAGCTGATGCAGGATAACCTGTTTCGTCTTGCATTTTCACAGCTAGAGGGCCGAACGCTCTAAAGAAGGCCGCTTTTTTAGCTGCAGTTCCTTTCTTAGCTTCTTCCTTGATATAGGCAGCAAGTTGGGCCCCACCATTTTCTCCGTATTGATCTCGATTGTATGGAATACACTCTTTCTTTTCGTCATACTCAGCAATATCGGCGGGGGAAATATGTCTATAACCACATGGTGGTTTTCCTTGGTATGGAGTAACTTGATTGTTTACATAGGATGCTAATCCACTCGAACGTATTTCATCGATATCGTTTTGGAAATCTTCTTCTCTAGTTGGTGAGTTATCTAACCTCTCAGGAGGGATAGGAGCATACTGTCGATCAAAGTTAGGATTATATCTATCTGTATCATAGTTTTGATGAATTCCATTGTGAGTCATATCCTCTTCACAGGAAATCAGAAAACTTGATAAAAGAATTATCAAACTATTCAATATAATGGCCGTTGTATTTTTCTTGATCATGATTATCAACCTTCTCCAACTTATCGTCGCATCAACACCCTAATATTAAAGAAGTATGGTAAAATCACACAGAGAAACTTGATTTCAAGGTATTATTTATTAAATTTCAAATAGTTAGAAAGATAATTATTTTTTTGAGGAGCCAATTAATATGGGCTTTATGCTGTATTTTCATCATTTTTTTGAGCTCAAATACTGCTCTCTCAAGTTCAAAAAAGACCCCTTCTGTAGGTGATTTCACTATCCAGTTTTATCGAATCAAAATTAATCCCGGTATTAATGTAAAAAATATTTTTAGAAAAGACAGTTTTTTTGTCATTCAAGGTAAATCTACTAATCAAAAAATCGTTTATTTCCTTTCAAGAAATATACTTAAATCCAAAATGCTCAAGTCTTTTAATATCGTCGATTCTCTAGTGAAGTTTGATGATCAAAATTTTAAACTTTTCTTAAAAGTAGATAAGTTCAAAAGCAAAAAGAAAAGCCCATTTCTAACTATAACAGAACGAAAATTTAATAAGGATAACCGTGAACTAAAAATAAGTGGTCGTTGTTTTCCAATGTCTCGGAATGTAAAAATACAAGTAAATCAACAGCAAACCTCTACGAAATGTCGCAAAAACAAATGGAATAAATATTTAAGACTCAGTAAAAACTCTCCCAATTATGTCTTTCTCCAAATAGTTAACAATAAAGGCCATGGTTATATTGATGGTTTTAGTTTATTGGATTAGCTTTGAATTTAATTTTTTAGTACTTTCAATATGACAGATCGTGATGGCCCCAAAAAGCTTGATGTATTTAACAATACACCTCCAAATACCTTCTGGGGTCAACTGAATTTTCTTTTTAAAGTGTTTTAACTATCTTCGTTTCGAATTACCTCTCGGAATTGAGGCTGGCGCTCGATTGCGTCTTTGTCCTTGTCGTTGTCCAAATGCACTTCTTCCTTGATTTCTTCTTTTCTTCATCATATCTCTGCGTCGATTGTTCGAGTTATCACGTCTCCCAAGAGCTTGATAATTAGACCGCTTTTCTTTACGGAAATTTGACCTATCACTAGATCTTTCATTTCTATAGCTTCTCTTATCACTGCGTCTTTCTTTTCGATAACCTTTAGAGTCAGCTCTTCTTTCTTTACGAAAATCTTGTCTATCCCCTTGCCGATCATTTCGATATGATTTCTTGTCTGATCGTCTATCTTTTTTATAATCTTTTCGATCCTCTCTATTTGCTTGTCTATACTCTTTTTTGCCCATATTCCCAGAGCGGAAATCTCTATTGTTTTCCTTTAAGTCAGCACGAAAACTTCGACGATCTTCACCATTTTCACCTCTGAAGTCTTTCTTGTCTCCACGCCTCTCTTGGCGAAAGTCTTTCCTGTCACCTTTTCTATCTTTTCGGTATGCCTGCTTATCACCACTTCGATCATCTCTAAAATCTTTTCTTCTTTCTCTTCGTTTGGCCCATCGTCCATCTTTTTTCTTTTCTTTGCTCTCTTGATCGTCTCGACCATAAGCATTTCCACCTTCTTCTGCTCGACTTCTTCCAAATTCACTATTCTCTCTTCCAGTATCACTCATTTTATCTGGAGGTGAGATAGAGGGAAGTCCATCTTGAGATAGAACTGGTAATGATATTGACATTGAAAACAAAGCAATTAAGGACAACAAAAATTTCATAGAACCCTCCATAAAGAATCAGACGATTCATTATCGGTCTGCTATGAAGTGTAGTGTAACAATATTATTTAGGTATATAATTTCAGTAAGATAGGAAGGATATCGTAAAGTAACGTTTTCTAAGAGTGACAAGTTCTTGGGTCAATTATTAGGCTAAACTCTATTATCCTCAGGGCCTAAAACATCTTCAAACACACCATTAATTAATCCGGCCTTTGGAAGTTCAATTCTTGATACATTAACTAATTTCATCATCATTTTGAAAACATCAATTGCAGGTAAGATAACATCCGCCCTATCTGCTCGAAGTTCAAACTTCTCTGCCCTACTACTTGGTTCTAAGTTTTTAAATTCTGAATGAAAGTATTCAAGTTCTTCTTCTAGTACATGACAACTAGAACTTTTACCTAGAAATTTTTTTCTAAGTTTTCCCATTCGACGTGGGTTTCCACCTGTACCAACTAATAATAGTTGATCATAATTACTTTCAAAACAATCTTCTAGAAAATCAATAATTTTATTCTTTTTACTTTCAATGTGGTTAAGCATTCTTTCTTCTGACAATGCCTGCAAATGCTGTAACCGAAGAGCGCCTAACTTGAAGGTATGACATTTCACTATTCTTCCATTAAGAAGAGCTGTTAACTCCAAACTACCTCCACCTAAATCCATCAATAAGGCTTTCGAGGAACATATATCAACTTCTTTTTTTACTGCTTTATAAATTAACTTAGCTTCATGAAGTCCATCAATAATATTAATAACGATACCTGTTTTATTAAATATTTTTCTGACAAACTCTTTAGAGTTTTTAGAGCCTCTTAATGCACTTGTGGCAACTGCCCGTATCAACTGAACATTTTCTGATTCAAAATGGCTTCTCATTTTTTCAAATATATCTAAGCATTCATTGATTGTATTTTCTGACAAAACCCCATGAGTAAAAGCTTCATCACCCAACCGAATAGGTGTTCTTTTTTTATGTATAACTTTATATTCAAAGTTATCTTTAACTTCGACTATACATTCTCTTATTGCATTTGAGCCTATATCGATGGCCGCAATTCTCTTCATAAATTCCCTTAATAACTATGTTTATGATCTTATACATTTCTTAAAAATACAATTTAGGAATATGCGTAACAGGCAATGAAATTTATGATAAGATAAACATATGAGTACAAGATTTATAACAACTGATATTCATGGCCATTTTGAGACCTTTATGGCCCTTTGTAAAAAAGTCATTGCAGAGACAGGTCTGTCAGAAGATGAATTCTATTCACTCTTAACTGTCACTGGTGACTTAATCGACAGAGGTTGTAAAGGCAGGAAAGTTGTCGATTTTTGTATGGAAAAGAAAGTCCATGTCGTAATGGGAAATCATGAGAAAATGCTCATCGATTTTTCAACAGGCCAAAATATGTCAGGTCCTGATTATATGAAAAATGGAGGTCGACTTTATTTTTCTGAATTTGGTAGTTCTGACGAAGAAATGGATGAAATGAATGAGCAAATAGAGTGGATGAAACGGCTCCCCTATATCATCCCTTATCCTGAAGCTAGGAATGAAGATGGAAGAATTTTAGTTGTTTCTCATTCATGGCTTTCAGATGTCGATTTTATGGTTCCACTCACTGACATCGAAAAAGATAAACTCATTTGGAATAGACCTTATTCTAGAAATGGAGGAAAACCATTTGAAGATGGTAAGATTTCAGACATTCCAGGTCTTTTTAATGTTTTCGGACATTGTTATCTGCAAGAACCTGAAATCAGTAAATGGCATGCAAACTTAGATGGTGGAGTTTTCGCTACAGCTTGGGCCAAAGAAAATAAAACAAATCCACTACCAGGCTTAGACAAATTAAATATGCTTCAGTTCCCAGAAATGAATATCTGGAGTCAAGAGACAATAGATTAAACAACTTACGTAATAAAAATTAGTCCCACAAGCCGAATTACTGCCTAGTAAAATTAAGTTAAGATTTCAAAGTTTTATGTCTAATAAAGGATATAACAAGAAGTATAGTAGAAATTAACCAATGAACCCACTACTTCATACTGAACGATATTGTAATTTGTTAATTAATTTTTCGATTTCGAAAACAAAACCAATAATAGAAACAAGACCAAAGCTTAATATCAAGTCACTATTTCCAAGAGGAACTGTTTTAAAAAATCCATTTAGAACGGGTATGTATAATATAAGAAAATGAAATAAAAAACCTAACCCTACAGCGAATAACATAGAAGGGTTTGAAAAAAATGACTTTGAAAAAAGTGACTCTTTTTTTCTTCTTAGTTCTAAAACTAGAATCAACTGACTAAATGTTAATATTGTAAATGCGACACTCTGAGCATGGACTTCAGACTTAGATAAACTCATTGAGTAGCCTATTAATGTTACAGCAGAAATAAGAGTTCCATACATTAAGATTTGCCTAATAAATTTCTTATCAAAAACTCTGCCGGAAACATCCCTAGGTTTTCTTGACATAATTCCTTCTTCCTCAGTTTCTTTTGAAAAAGCAAGTCCTGGCATACCATCTGTAATTAAATTAACCCATAAAATATGGATCGGTAATAATGGAATACTTAGGCCAAATATAGGCGCCAAGAAAATAGTTAGAACTTCACCAGAGTTTCCGATCAGGGCAAATTTAATAAATTTTTTAATATTGTCAAAAATTCTACGTCCTTCACGGATGGCCTTTACAATAGTTGAAAAGTTATCATCAAGAAGTGTCATGTGAGCAGCTTTTCTTGCAACATCAGTACCAGTGATTCCCATTGCAATTCCTATATCGGCCCTTTTTAAGCTTGGAGCATCATTTACTCCATCACCAGTCATGGCCACATACTCACCTTCTTCCTGTAAAATTTTAACAATTCTAATTTTCTGCTCTGGTGTCATTCTAGAGAAGACCCTCGTTTTTTTGAGATGATCTTTAAGAGTATCGTCAGAAAAAGTACTTAACTCACTTCCAGTTATAACTTCGGTATCATCGGCAGAAACAATTCCAACTCGCTTTGCAATTGCTAGTGCTGTAACAGGATGATCTCCAGTAATCATTAATGGGATTATTCCAGCATTTTTACATTCTCTTACGGCATCTTCAGACTCTTTCCTTGGTGGGTCAATTAAGCCAACTAATCCCAGAAAACTTAAGCCAGAATTCCAGTCAGCTTCACTCCCTTTAGACTTTGTAGACTTAATCGCAAAGGCTAAAACCCTTAGCCCATCACTGGCCATAGAATGGGCTTTTTTTTCAATTGTGGGATCGATGTTGTCACATAGGGGTAAAATACTTTCAAGAGCTCCCTTAACAATGATTTGAAATGAGCTATCTTTAGTATTTTGATGAACTGTTGTCATCCTCTTAACGGTTGAATCAAAAGGGATTTCACCAACTCTACTAAAGTCATTAAGGTTTTTACTATTTTTGCACTCATCTAATGCATACCTAAACATTGAAGTTTCTGTTGGTTCTCCAATAAGTCTTTTGTTCTCTCCTATTTCAGTATCATTGTTCATATACATAGAACTAATTAGCTTTTCTTCAGGTAAATTTAGTGTCCAGATTTCATCAACTGACATTTTATTTTCAGTTAATGTACCTGTTTTATCTGAACAAATATAAGTGACAGTCCCTAATGTTTCCACTGCTGGTAATCTTTGAACCAAGGCATTTCTTTTAACTAATGTCCTTGCACCTAATGCTAAAGATATTGTTAACACTGCAGGTAATGCTTCCGGAATGGCAGCAACTGCGAGCGAAACAGAGGTCATGAGCATTTCAATCCACGTTTCTCCTCTTAAGACTCCAAAGATAAAAATTAACAAACAAATAAGAAGTAAAAACCATGTTAGTTTTTTTCCAAAAATTTCCATCTTTCTTTGTAAAGGTGTTGCGACACGCTTTTCACTTTTTAAAAGATTCGCTATTTTTCCAAATTCAGTATTCAGTCCTGTCGCAGTAACTATCCCTATTGCGTGCCCATAAGAAACCAATGTTCCTTTATAGACCATTGAAGTTCGTTCCGCTAAAACTGTGTTCTCGTTGATCTCAGAATGTGATTTTTCGACAGAAACACTTTCTCCAGTTAGAGCAGCTTCTTCTGTTTTGAGAGAGGACCCTTGTAAAACTCTCATATCAGCTGAAATAACATTTCCGGCCTCAATCTTTACAATATCTCCTGGGACTAAATCATCTGAACTTATTTCACTCCATAAACCATTGCGGAGGACCAAGGAGTGTGGAGTCGTCATTTTCTGAAGAGCGTCCAAGGCCTCCTCTGCTTTATACTCTTGAATCACTCCAATACATGCATTAATGACTATGATTACTAAGACAGCAATAGAATCGGCAATTTCACCTAAAGCTCCTGCGAGGATAGAGGCAAAAATGAGTATGACTATCATAAAATCTGACAGTTGATTCAAGATCATACTGAAAAGAGTAGTTTTCTTTTCGATAGGAATTCTGTTCTTCCCAAATTTAATTAAACGAGTTTCAGCTTCAGAAAGAGACAAGCCCTTATCGAGGGAGGATTCAAAAGCATTTACGACCTGACTAGGAGCCTGAGAAAACCATGTGTTTTTAGGTATTTCATCTTCCATACAGTCTTATTTTACATAATTTTATTCAATCTTGTCTTGATATTTTATATCAAATACACAACTGAATTACTTGCTTGCAACGAAGTGATCGATTAAGTCTCTAACAAAAAAGTCTTCTTTATTGACATCTTTTTTATACTTTTTAAATAACATAAAATTTATTCTATTCTTTCTGTGAAGCTCATCGCATAAACCAAGAGTCAGACTGTATTTCTTTCCATATTTATCTAGCTCTTTTTTGCAAAGCATAGTTCCTTTAATTCCTGCCAATTTTCTTAATATATCTAGTGTTATTTTGTCATTTACCATTAGATTTTCTGATGAAAATTTCTTTAAGAGTTTCCAAGAGTTGAAGTATTCTTTTCTATTAAGTAGTACATGTGAATCAAGCCAAGCAATATCATCTTCATACCCTAATTTCACTAAGAGTGTATTTTGAGTCTTATTGAATAGCCTTGAAGAAAGCTCTTTCTTTTGCCGTAATCTGTACATTAATATTTCGGCAAATTCATCTGGGTAATCTTTGAGTAATTTATCGTTAAAAGAAGACAAACAATCTTCATTCCAATTTTTATAATTTTGCCTTATTGAAATCTCAGACAAAAGGGCACAGGACTTCAACTGTACTTCAATGTTTCCATCAGAGAGAGACTTACCGAGGGTATACCTTGCTCCTTTAAACTCCTTCACTTCGTATAAACGAGATCCAGCTTTAAGATAAAGAGATGCTTTTTCAGTATTATTTAACTCAGCGTATTTTACATTATATTTTTTCTCATACTCTTTAATAATCTTCATTGGGATTTTAATATCTTCAGCAAAAAGAAATGTTGGAAGTAGTAGTGAGAGTAGTAATAGTTTACTGAACACAAAGACCTCCCTCAACCATTTGAGTAACACAATACTTTTTTCTAGCCTCAACGTATTTCACAGTTCTTTTGTCTTCTTCTCCATAGATATTAAACTTAGACATCTTAGATAGTCTTTTACCTTTTCTGTGGTAATAGACATTAGAACCTTCCTTATACATGTAATTAGAGCACATATCTCTTCCATCAGAACCTGTTGGTTGTATATTAGGATCTCTTATACAAAGTGCTTTTTTTCCTGCAATTACTTTCATTTTATATGGCATTACAGCGTGATCCCCTATTCCATTCCCCTTAATTCCAAGATAAGGCATCTGTCTTTTTTCAACTCTTTTCATGACTTCATTAAAAACATCAAGTTTATGATTTCCCGTTTTTTCTGAGAGATGAGGACTTGAGGCCGTGAAACGATGGCTCCAACTTTTAATTTCTTTACTTAAGATTCCCTGAATATAAGGATCCCTTGAGAATTGATGAAGTCCATTAAAGCCTGGGATTTCTGTGACTTTGAAGTTTATAATATCATCAACAAGCCTTTTATAAAGCGACTTACAGTTAGATGTCATTGGTTTGCCATGACCACAGTTGTTTGGATTTTTACCTTTATTAAACTCGGCCAGCATATTAAATTTTTGTTGAGTTATTGTATATCCCCTACACTTCCCAGCTCTAGTTCTAAAGGCATTAGGAAAGGCAAAATGTCCTAACGGATCAACTTCATCTAATTCTTTAAGTACCGAGTAGTGATGGGGACATTTCTTTTGGCAAGTAATAGTTCCAATATGATCATCGAGGTCCCCCATATTCCCAGTCCCATCATCCGTTGGTCTAGGGCACGGATTGTCTTGGTCTACATCCGGAGTTGGTTCGGGGAGAGGATCGTTAATTTGATTATATTGATCGTTGGTGATTCCACCAATTTCGCCACCACCATCACGACAAGAGAATAATAAAACAAGGGAGATAAATAGAATTGTCTTTAACATAGTTTTTTCCCACTTCAACTGGTTCAGCTTCAAAACGTACAACCTATTAATTCTAACATGATGATAATTTAGAAAAAATATTTATCCCAGATTATGACATAAGTTACTGATTTTATGTAAGAAGTTTTAACTAGAGGAATTTTATTGATGCCACAGAAAGTGGATTCAAAGTGGAAAGAAAAAGGGAGAAGACTTGCCTCTCCCTAGTATTTACTTAGTTACAGTATCTATCACGATCAATGATTTTTTCCGTAATATTTTTGAAAGTGTATTCAGAAAAGTTAGGGAAAACTACAGAAAGAGTTGATCTTTCGACAGTAGTACAAATCATTTCTTTGTTATCATTTCGATGTTCTCTTCTAATGATTGTTTCTTTTGTTAAATCAACATCAACAGAACTTGTTCCTCTTCCCATTGTTTGATTAAATGTCATCATTACTTCTCGACAGCTGTCTAATACAGGAACGTTTGCACGTAAATAACCTGTTCCAAGTCTTCCAAAAGACTCAAGTCCAGAAACTTTAACTTTTAAGTTTCCAAACATTGTACAATTTGTTTTTTTAATTCTTACGTCTTCTGCAAATACTGAAGTTGAAAAAATCATAACTGCTAATAATAAAATCTTTTTCATCATTTTCTCCCAGTGAATAGTTATAGTATTAAAAAGCTAACTTGTTTATAGGGAGTAGACGAGAAAGTATTAGGCATGCTCTAAAGTTTATTTCACTCTATGTGAAAATGAAGGGGCGAGGTGCATTAAAGTAAATGATCAACAAATACGAGGAAGGTTATCTGCGTTTGTCCAGGCCATAGCTCTTTGACCTCCGATAGCAGTTTCAAGAATAACTTTTGCACGCCCGGAACCATCTACGAGCTCCCCTATGCATTCAGCTTTTCGCCCTTCTTTAAAATTATGTAAATGTTTTAAAATATAAGGAGTATTCTTTTTTTCACAAAAAATTATTCCTACTCCCTCATTGGCTACTTCTAAAATTTCGAGTCCTAGAAGATCACAAGAAGACTTAACACCATTCTCTATTGGAAGACGAGTTTCTTTTAAGACGGCTTGAAGAGATCGATTTTGACAAATTTCATACATGACAGAAAGGATCCCTCCACGTGTAGCATCTCGAAAGCAAGAAATGAGGTCCCCCTCTTTAAACAAATCGGCCATCATGAAAAACAATGACTGAACATCACTTTGTAGTTCACTTGTCATCTCAAATTGATTCCGATGCCCTAGAATTGTGACACCATGAGATCCAATAGGCCCAGTACATATTATATCCATACCTGCTTTAACATAACTAGGCCCAATCAATGAACTACCAATCCTAGTCCCAAACCCCGTTGTAGTTATAAACAGACCAGGCTCTTCAATCGTTTGAATTACTTTTGTATCCCCGGAATAAAAATTCATATCATGATCTTTTAATTCTTTTGCCATGGATTGAAGTATTGTCTCAAGTGTATCTAGAGGAAGACCTTCTTGTAATATAAATCCAGCACTAATTCCTAAAGGTTTTGCACCTAAGGCCAATAAGTCATTAATTGTTCCTGTAACACTTAATTTGCCAATATTTCCACCAGGAAAGATGATGGGGTCTATTGCATGGCCATCAGTTGTTACAACGAGACCATCCGTTGAAGTATGTATAGGGCAAGAGTCATTATCACTACCATTCGCCATGGGTAATATGCGATGGAACATATTTGAAATTAACTCATGGGTCATTCGCCCACCATTACCATGTCGGGCCTCAATGACTTTACTCATTTCTCGACTCCATAATTATAATAAGCATTACAAGCCCCTTCAGATGAAACCATACATGAGCCTAAAGGCGTAGAAGGAGTACAGGCTTTATCAAAAAGTTTACAGTCCAAAGGAGAAGATTTTCCTAATAAAATCATAGGACATTTGCATTGTGGATGTTCGTTCAAGTGAGTATCTTTCAGATTGAATTTTTTCTCACAATCATATGCACTATACTCTCCCTTAATTTGAAGGGCACTTTCTTTGAGACTTCCTACCCCACGCCATTCAAAACTTGGCCTTACCTCAAAATACTTACTTATTAGTTTCTGAGCTTTTTCGTTTCCTAGGGGCTTTACAACATGGGAATAAAGGTTTGAAACATCATTTTTATTTTTCCGGATCTGTTTAACGAGCTCAATCAAAGAATCAATTAAATCTAGTGGTTCAAATCCACTGATAACAATAGGACGTTGAATTTTTTGAGATACGACATCATAGGCTTTGCTACCTAAAACCATACTTACATGGCCTGGTCCAATTATTCCATCCGGGGACGTTTCTTCATCAAGAAGATCCATTACACCATAGATAGCAGGAGAAGTTAGAACGTGATTACAAAAAATAGTAATATTTTGTATTTTATTTTTTACAATTTTATCCAGTAATAATGCCGTAGGAGGTGTTGTTGTTTCAAAACCAATGGCAGCAAATACGATTTCTTTATCAGGATTTTTTTCAGCTATGTTTATGACATCTAACGCCGAATATACCATGATCGCTCTTTTTCCACTTTTAAGAAGAGATCGCCCTTCAAGAGTTTGAATTCTCATCATGTCTGCATATGTGGCCACAATTACATCGTCTCGATTTTCTATTAAGTCGAGCAACATTCCTACACGACCAGGAGGTAATACACATACGGGACAACCTGGACCATGAACTAAGTCAATAAAGGGTTTGACCATTCCAGCTAAACCTGACCGAAAAAAAGAGTGTGTATGACCACCACAAAACTCCATAATTCGATAGCGTTTGTTTGTACAAAGATTAGCTAACTCATCAATTTTGACTTTAATAAGTTTTGGGTTTGATTCGGCTTGCCTATGCACCTCAAAGTTCATCTAAACTCTCTTCGACTAACTGTTGAATTTCTTTCAACTCTGATTCATCGACTATTGATAATGCAACTCCGGCATGAACAATGACCCAATCTCCAATTTGAGGATTATCTAAGAAAGAGATATCAACCTGAAAACAACTTTCTTGCAAAGTTACTTTTGCAAAATCGCCATTTAATTCAATAATCTGAGATGGGATAGCTAAACACATTAATGTTTGCTCTCTATTAACCACTTTGAAAGGTCTTTTAGACCCTCTAATGTCTTTGTGTTAGTCATAATTATTTTTACTTCTGAGTTAACCTTTCGAATATTTGATATTAGTAATTCAATATTAATGCTCAAGTGAGGTTTAAGATCAGTTTTTGTTATAACTACAAGATTACAATCCTTAAATAACAGAGGGTATTTTAAAGGCTTCTCTTCCCCTTCAGTTAATGAAATGAGAGCAACTTTCTT
Source organism: Bacteriovoracaceae bacterium (assembly GCA_023954635.1). GTDB lineage: Bacteria > Bdellovibrionota > Bacteriovoracia > Bacteriovoracales > Bacteriovoracaceae > M0603. The sequence goes on along the minus strand of JAGSHI010000029.1, from coordinate 21,515 downwards.
ATGTTCACCTAGGTCAAATGAAGCAGGACAAACTAAGTTTCCAATATTTTCAATTAATAAAAGGCCTGCGCCTTTCATATCAATAGTTTTATCAGTCAACATTTCTGCATCTAAATGGCAGCTCGATATTGTATTTATTTGTTCAACATTATCATAATGCTTTTTAAGTCTTGTTGCATCTATCTCAGTTTCTAAATCACCTACTACAACTTTTAAGTCAATATCTCTAGGTAAAAACTCTTTCAGTGCACATAACAAAGAAGTTTTTCCTGCTCCAGGGCTACTCATAAAGTTAACTACTGAAACACCTGCTGAATTGAATTGTTTTCTATTTTTTTCAGCGTATTTATTATTTTTAGACAGAATATCCTTACCAATTTTCATCTTTTTAGTAAGCGGTTTGATATCTTTCAAGTTAATCTCTTGCAGGCTTGAGACTCTTCCTTTAACAGTTAACAAGTTTGCATTTTCACATCCACAATCAAGGCACATCTATAATCTCCAATGTTAATACTTTAAATTCACGTCCTTTAATAATTTCAAAACCTACAGAGTCACAACTTGGACAAATTGTTATCAGGTCAGGAGATTCAAATCGTATGTGACATGAGTTACATGACAAGAGTCCTCTTGTATCATTAATGACAAGGTTACTTTCAAAAAGAAGGCTATCTTTAGTTGCCTCAGACCAAGCAAACTGAAATGCTCTTTTATCGACACCACTAAAGGGTCCTATTTCAAGTTCTACAGAGTAAACTTTGTCATTTAAGTTAATTTCTTTTTCACAGAGATCAACGAGCTCTATGGCCAATGAAAGCTCATGCATCGCGACCTCCTTTGAGGAAGTATAAAATTTGCCCTAACGAGATGTGAGAATCTCCACAAGGAATGCCCTCAGGAAAAAGTAAATTAAAATTTCTAAACTCATTCTTACTTTTTAATCGTTCGGTTAGGAGTGCATTGTGAAAGACGCCTCCTGTAAAAATAATATGCTCATCACATGCTATATGATCTAAGTATTGAATTATTACTTCTGCCAATCCATCATGAAAAAGCCATGCCTTATTCTCAGGAGGATAATCACTCTTAATAATTAAGTCAGATATTTCCAATAATGGAATTATGAGTTTGCCATCATTATCTTCATTAAATACAAGAGTAGGCCACGATGTAGTAGCTTCAACGGATTTCGACTCTAAAAACTCAGGTGCTTGTGCTTCATACGATAGAGACTCTAATTGATCAGGGAAGCAATACCAGGCCATTGCATCAAACCATCTCCCGACTGAATTTGTTTTAAGTCCATCTACCTTATAGTTCATCATCATATCGAAAAGGATTCGAGGAGATCTATGTCCGACACTTCCAGCTGGAACATTAAATTTTTCGAAAGATGCAACCCTATTTAAGTTTCCATTTTTATAATGAAAGCATTCTCCTCCCCAAATATTCCCATCATCTCCAAATCCTGTCCCATCACATGCAAAGATATAACAATTCGATTCTGAATGCTCAAAAGCGGCGGCCATTGAGTGTGCTTTATGGTGTTGTATTTCGATGCATTCTTTATAACTTAAAGCATAGTTCCTCGAAAGCCATTTTGGATGCTTATCACATAAACTTTTTTCAGAAGTTAAATTTAACAAATCTAATGTTTTATCAATTTCTTTTTCATATCTTTCTAAAGTTTTCGCATTCTCTAGGTCGCCTAAGAATGAGGATTGAAAAATATTTTCTCCATTAAGTATTGCAAAAGAAGATTTTAGATCTGACCCACTCGCTATTATCACATTTTCATCTTGATAGTTTTTAACCTTATAGACTTGAGGAGCAAGACCTCTCGCCTTTCGTATGATTGAGCCAGAGGTAGAAAGTACTGAATCATCTATTGGCCGCTCAATTGTACGACTATGATCAAGGATAAAGTCTAGGTCTGCATTTAATTGTTCTTCTAACTTATTATTTTCATATATGAGGGGAAAATTTGATCTATTGGCAGAGGTGAAAACGAGATGATTAAGTTCTCCAAATAATAAATAATGAAAGGGTGATGGTGGTGCCATAACTCCAATGTTTTGATTATATGGAGCTAATGAATGTTGAGTGGCCAAGGTGTTATTGTATTTAGAAATTATCATTGGTGAAGCTGGTGTATTTAAATCTTCCCATTCTACTCCACTCGTTGAAAGAGAGTTAAAGGACTTTTTATCTCTAGTCATTATTCCTAGTGGCTTTGATGGTCTATTCTTTATTTTTCTGACTCTCTCGATTGCCATTTTATTTGTAGCATCACAAATTAAAGCATATCCGCCTATGCTCTTAATTGCTCCAACTTTCCCTGAAAGTAATAACTCCTGTACTTGCTTAAAATTCATACTAGCTTTGGGCCCACAATCGTTACAGCTTATTGTTTGAGCAAAAAAACGACGATCATTAGGGTTTTCATATTCGTTTTTACATTGTGAACACATCGGAAATGAGACCATACTTGTATCATTTCTTTCAAAAGGAAGGTCTTTCAAAATACTCCACCTAGGACCGCAATCACAACAAGTAATAAATGGATAAAGGTATCTTCTATTACCAGGATCCTTAAATTCACTCCAACATTTTTTACATGTCGATAAGTCTACAGGTATTGAATATTCTTTTGCTTCTTTTTTACTTGTAGACTTTTTAAACTGAAGCTCCGAGTGTAGACACTCCTTACTACTCCAAGTAATAATTTTCTCTGTAACATGTGAAGACTTTGGGAAACACTTTTCAAGATCTTTCAAAAAGGAATTAAGAATTTCTTTCTCACCAAATAACTCTAGTTCACTTCCGATATGATTATTCTCGATTGAACCTATCAAGTTAAACTTTTGGGCCTGTCGATATAAAGCAGGTCTCATTCCAACTCCTTGGACCAGACCTTTTAGCTTTATGTTCAAGCAGTGCATTACATTAGTACTTTTCATCTCAAATATCCTATAATTTTGAAAATAGAGACGTAAAGGAAATAGGCTTTAAGGCAATGCACAAACTTGATTTAATCATTCAAAAAGAGGGTAACTCTCAAGATCGCCTTATACCAATCCTATGGGAAATCCAAAAAGATATAGGTTGTATCTCTCTCGATACTCAAACCGATCTTTCAAAAAAATTAAACCTTTCACCTGCGGAAATACAAGAGGTCGTTAGTTTTTATCATTTCTTCAGTGAAGAATATCGAGGAAAACATCAAATCTATATTGATTCTTCAATCATTGCTGATTTTCATGATAGAAATCAGATAAAAACTACGTTTGAAAATGAATTAAAAATAAATACTGGATCAGTGACACCTTGTGGAACATTTGGATTATTTGAAACATCATGTATAGGTATGAGTGATCAGTCACCCGCTGTTTTAATCGACTTCATCCCTGTTCCTTCCTTAACCGTAGAAAAAGTAAAAATAATTTTAAATTCATTAAAAAACGGAATAAAACTTGAAGAAATAATATTGTCTTTAGGTTTAGGAGATGGCGCAAACTCTTCAAATTATATTCAATCAAATATAAATAATAATATTGTAAAAAAAGGGCATTTTCTTTTTAAGAAATGGTCTAAAGGCGAGGCCATTTCAATTGCATCTCAGATGAGCCCAGAAAACATTATTCAAGTAATATCAGATTCAGGTCTCAAAGGTAGAGGTGGTGCAGGATTTCCCACAGGTCTAAAATGGAAACTTGCCAAAGAAGTTCCTTCAGATAAAAAGTACATTGTCTGTAATGCAGATGAAGGTGAACCTGGCACTTTTAAAGATAGAGTTTTACTTACCGAGTTTATTGGACTGCTCCTTGAAGGTATGATCATTGCTTCAAAAGCTGTCGGAGCAAGTAAAGGCTATATATACTTAAGAGGTGAATATTCTTATTTAAAAAATCACATAGAAAGACAAATCTTAGACTTTAAGGAAAGCGGGTTTATAAATTCCTTCCCTATTGAAGTTTTTCTTGGGGCAGGAGCATATATTTGTGGAGAAGAGTCTGCATTATTAGAATCACTTGAAGGAAAAAGAGGTGAACCAAGAATAAAACCTCCTTTCCCTGTAGAACAAGGTCTTTTTGGATGTCCCACAGTTGTTAATAATGTAGAAACATTTGTCTTGGCCGCACAAATAATAAGATTCGGACATGAGTCTTTTTCAAGCTTAGGGACAGAGTCTTCTAGAGGAATTCGACTTCTTTCAATTAGTGGGGATGTAGAAAAGCCGGGTATTTATGAATATGAATGGGGAGTTTCAATCAGTGAAATCTTGAGAGATTGTAAAGCTATTGAACCTACATTTGTCCAAGTTGGTGGTCCTTCAGGGACTATGATTTCAAACAAAGAGTTTGACAGAAAAATATCTCATGATGATCTTCCAACAGGTGGTTCATTTATGGTGTTTTCCAAAAAGAGAAGTCTATTCGACATATTAAGTAATTTTATGGATTTCTTTGTCGATGAATCGTGTGGAAATTGTACGCCTTGTAGAGCTGGAAATGTAATTCTGAGAGACCTATTGACAAAGGTAAAGACTGGAAAAGCAAGACCTTCAGACCTTAACAAAATAAAAGACTGGGGTAATATTGTTTCTAAAACAAGTCGGTGCGGACTTGGAATGACTTCCCCGAACCCACTTTTAACATCTCTTAAGTCCATGCCTGAATATTTTGAGAATGCTATTACAAATAAAGATGAAAACTTTTTAGACTTTGACATTGAACAAGCAACGGCTGAATACAAAGAGTTCCACAATGAGTAGTCCTAAGAAAATCCCTATCACAGTCGATGGTAAAAAGTACGATGTACCCAAAAATATTAATCTAGTAGAAGCTCTTTCATCTCAAGGAATAAGGGTCCCGACACTTTGTTGGTATAAAGGTATGGATGACTGCCTCGGAACTTGTAGAGTTTGTACAGTCAATGTCAATGGAAGACCATCTGCGGCCTGCACTCTTAATACTACAGAAGAAATGAAAATAGAGTTCGATACTTCTGAACTTAATGATCTAAGGAAATCGATAATAGAACTACTCTTTGTCGAAGGAAACCATTATTGCCCAAGTTGTGAGAAGTCGGGAGACTGTCTTCTCCAGGCTGAGGCCCAAGCATTAGAGATGACTCACTCTCGTTTTCCATACGAGTTTAATCACTATGAAATAGATTACAGTGGAGAAATGATTATCCTCGAAAGGAACCGGTGTGTTCACTGTAAAAGGTGTACAGAGCTTTTCACTAATGATGACGGAGAGAAAGTATTTAGCTTTATTGGAAAAGGAAAAGACACTCAAGTTGTTATCAATAAGGAAACAGAAAAGTCTTTATCTAAACACAAGGCCCAAGAGGCAATGGACCTCTGTCCAGTCGGTGCAATCTTAGTAAAAGGCGAAGGGTTTAAAACACCCTATGGAGAAAGAAAATTTGAAAAAGAGCCACTATGGATAAAAAAGTAATCTCCACAATTAGTCTTGCTGGCTGTTTTGGCTGCCATATGTCCTTTTTGGACATAGACCTTAAACTTCTCGAACTAATAGAGCTCGTCGAATTTAATCGTTCTCCCCTAACAGATATTAAGACATTCTCTAAACGAATCGATATTGGAATAATTGAGGGAGGATGTAGCAATGATGAAAATGTAAAAGTACTTAAGGATTTTCGAAAGAATTGTGACATTCTCATTTCTCTAGGAGAATGTGCCATTATGGGAGGACTCCCTGCTCTTCGAAACCATTTAACTCTAAAAGAATGTTTAGAAGAAGCATACTTTAACGTCCCCACAAGTAACCATAATCAAACTATTCCTAGGCATGAAGACCTCCCTCAGCTCTTGGATAAGGTTTACCCTTGTCATGAATTAGTTAAAATTGATTATTTTCTTCCAGGTTGTCCCCCGAGTGGAGAGATTATCTGGCAAGCACTAGCGGCTTTAATCAAAAATGATAAATTAGAAATTAGTAAAAGATTAATTAAATATGATTAACATGAGACATAACTGTGACTAAGAAAAAAATTATAATAGACCCTGTCTCTCGAGTTGAAGGACATGGACGAGTAACAATTCATCTTAATGATAAAGATGAATTGGATGATGCTAAACTACATATTGTAGAGTTCAGAGGTTTTGAAAAATTTGTCCAAGGACGTCCCTACTGGGAAGCACCTGTCTTGGTCCAAAGACTCTGTGGGATATGCCCTGTCAGTCATCATCTTTGTGCAGCAAAAGCAATAGATCAAGTTGTTGGTGTAAACGATGAAACTATCACTCCAAGTGCAGCTAAGCTCAGAAGATTAATGCATTATGGACAAGTTCTTCAAAGCCATGCTCTTCATTATTTTTACTTAGCAGCCCCAGACCTGTTGTTAGGAATGAACTCAGAAGTTGAAACTCGTAATATTATTGGCCTTGCACAGATGAATCAAGACCTGGCAAAGAAAGGTATTCTCTTAAGAAAATTTGGACAAGAAATCATCCGTGCGACTGCAGGTAAAAAAATACATGGAATCTCAGCTGTTCCAGGTGGTGTTCACAAGAGCCTTTCGACAGACGAAATTGACTCGTTTAAGCGAGGTGGTGATATCCCCTCAATAAATGAAGTTATATCTTGGTGTACTGAAGTTTTAGACCATTACAAAACTTATCATCGTAAAAATCAATCCGAAATACTTTCCTTTGATCAGTTAGAATCTAATTACCTATCACTAATTGGTAAAAACGGAGAACTAGAGCTTTATCATGGAAACCTTCGCTGTATATCAGCAACAGGTAAAAAAGTATTAGATGATATGAACTATTTAAAATATCTTGATGTCTATCAAGAAGATGTAAAGGAATGGAGTTATATGAAATTTCCTTTCCTTAAACATCTGGGTCGTGAAAATGGATGGGTCAGAGTTGGACCACTCGCAAGACTGAATACTTGTGAATATATAGATTCTCCACTGGCCCAAAAAGAACTAGAAGATTTTAGAAGCCATAATGGTAGGTTTCCACATGGTACGCTACTTTACCACTGGGCCCGTTTAATAGAAATTCTTCATTGTGCCGAAAAAATTCAATTATTATTAGATGATCCAGATGTTACTAAAGACGATTTAATGGCCAAAGGAAATAGAGAATCAGAAGGAATTGGCTTCCTTGAAGCGCCTAGAGGGACTCTTATTCATCACTACAAAGTAGCTCCTGATGATCAAATTACAAAGTGTAACCTAATTGTATCTACAACACACAACAATATAGCGATGAATAAGTCAGTTACACAACGAGCACATCATATTTGGTCAAAGCATAAAGAAAGAGGCGAAGAGTTTCTAAATGAGATTGAAGTTGCGATAAGAGCTTATGACCCTTGCTTAAGCTGTGCAACTCATGCAATTGGACAGATGCCATTAAAAATTGAAATACGGAACAATGAAAATGATCTTATCAGAACAATTGAAAGGTAGAGTTCTTGTCCACGCGGTTGGCAACGAAACAAGGTCTGACGATGCTCTAGGACTTATGGCCTTGGAGATTGTGAAAGCTCACTATCCAAATTTTACCTTTAAAGAGAACTATCAATTATATTTTGAAGATGTTTTAGAATGGGTTGAGTTTGATACGGTTTGGTTCTTAGATGCTTCACACTCTAGAACAATGATAACAAGGGATTTCAAACCAGTTCCTGTTACATTTAATCCTAGTGTTCATCATTTAGAACCAGACTTATTGGCATCAATGGCCTCTGAGATATATAAGAAAAATGTAAAAGTGATTATTACAGAGCTTCCAGGAGAGGATTTTTCTCTGGGATCTGAATTATCTCCACAAGCAAAAATTGTTCTTCAAGATTTTGAAAGTTCTATTTCAGAGTCCAACTTTCCAGTTCATCTTAAATGAGTTGATTAAGTCAGTAGTTGGCCGATTTAAATCAACTTGCATTCTTTTATCCCATGTTAACTTATTTTCCCAAGAAAGAGAGAAAGTCTTTGTTAACTCCATCGTCAAAGTAAAACGTTGTTCAATTTCTGCATTGTTAGCATTAAACTTTTTTGTATCTAGGTCGTAAACTGGACGCCAATGAAAGTGATTCGAGGCCTTAAGGTAGTTCAAGAGCGCAAGAGTAAAGTCTATTTGAAAATATTGTCTAATATATTCTCGTTTTTTTCGAACTAATACATTTGAATTTCCAACGTATGCATCAGATTCTAGTCGATCATAAATAGGAAGGAAAGAAGCACTAAACTCTCTCACAAAATCTCTTTCATTTTCATAGAGAAATTTTAAGCCTATAACTCCACCATACATTCTTCTATAGATTGGAAAAACTGGTCCAGACCTTTCACGTTGATATCCTGCTTGTACTAATAGATTCAAGTTCCACAAGAAATTAGTTTTCTCAATGGCAAAATCACCCTGATAATGCCTACGTGTGATTGTATCGTCCGTATATGGATCATTTTGATCTTCTAACTCAAAATTAAACTTACCATCAAATATGTAACGTCCAACACCTTGTAGTCTAAATTTTGCATCGAGTCCGTAGTTACGGTTTTTATCTACTCTTGTAATCTTGAAAGGTTCAACACCAAGTTTGAAATAGCTTTTGGATGGTGAAGAAACTCCGAAGCCAGGAGATTTTGGAACGACACTACCTACTGCTCCAGCTGTACTTCCAGCAGCGCCAGTTTTATCGAGCCCGTAACCCGAATTACTTTTGGGACTATCTTCAGAACGTGTTTCTTCTTTTGGTTTTTCTTGTGCCTTCTTTTCGACTCTCTCTTTTCGTCTCATGTACTCATTTATAACTGAGTCAAATCGTCCAGTTTCTTGAGAGAACGTAGGTTGAATAAAGGATACGAATAAGAATGTAATGATTAGTTTTTTCATATTAAAATATTAACACAACATCTTATTTTTTTATACAAAACAAGGTAAGAAGATTCTAACGCTAGTTCCTTTTCTTAATACACTTGAGATTTCAACATCGCCTTTATGCTTCTTGATGATTTTAAGTGCCGAATATAGACCCAGGCCATTCCCATCCCTTTTCCCGTAAGTAAATCCTTTTTGACCAAGTCGGGACGTCACTTTTCTTGGAATACCCTTCCCATTGTCTCTAAATGTAATCATTACCTTTCCATTTGATATCTGTTCTACATTTATCTCAACAAATCCAATTTGATCAAGCGACTCGACAGCGTTATTAAGAATATTTGAAAGGGCCCTTTTGAATTCACTCGGTCTAACTTTTATCCTTGCATCATTAGAATGTAGAAAGTTATTTATGTTAATCACAACGCCTTTTAAACTATTGATCTCATGTAGCTTCTCGTTTACTACTGAATGCAAAATATTATTAAGAGATACTAATGACTTTTTTTCATTTAACTCATTAATGACTTTATTTTTACTGAGTACATCCTTGGATATATTCCTAATTCTCATCACTGCCTGTTGAACTAGGTCTTTCTTTTCTTTACATAGTTCATCTGAGTTAGAAAGTACTGTATCTAGCGCTGCTAAAGGTGACTTAATGTCATGAACTACTTGAGAAAGTCCTTCAAGTAAGTCATCAATACGTGTAATACTCGGCTCCATCGGCTTCATATCAATATGAATTTCCTCTATTGAACATAGACCCATAATTTGCTCCTAAACTTGTTATTTTAGTACTTTTTAACTTTATAACGATCGTAGAAAGTTTTAAGAATTAAGACCCTAAATAGTAGAATAAGCGCCCTTTTAACGTGCTAGAATGGCGCTAGACCGGTAAAAACTCTCCCTTTTACAATGCGCTAAATATTTGAAATAAGGAACCTTAATGAATTTAATCAGTTTAACCCTTATAATCCTTTTATCCTCCTGTGCTACAAACCATATTCCAGACTCTATTAAGGTCGAAAAAGATGAATATGAAAAAGTGACTGTCCAAACTGCACTAGATCTAGCATTCACTTCCTACCTAAAAGCGTGTACAGACTTTAACAAGAAAGAAGGAAGATCAGGTTTCTTCGAGACCTGCAGAGATCTTGGAAAGAAACATGTAAAAGAAAATATTTTATTTATTTTAGAACAATAGAATAAAGAGGATCACTGTTAAAAGATATATCCTAAACTAGTATAGACAGAATCATTGGTTTTAAATGGAGTCCAAAACGAGCGAATATCCTCACTTCGTACCATTTCAAAACCTGCTTTTGCAGAGATATGTTTTCCAAACCGATATGAGACTTGATTCCTCATTAAGCTATCCCCGAGGGTAATGTCATATTTCCCCATGAAAAAATAATTTAGCCTTTCAGTGACATCCCAATCGACAGAAAGACCTCCCGCCCTTTGCCACATACTTTTGGAGGCAAAAGTGTTTGCTTCAGACATTTCTCCTTCTAGTAACTCGACAAAATGAACACCAACTTTTGCATATTTAAAATTTTTCTGAACTTGGCCATAAGCATAAGTTCTCTTTGTATATGTAGGAACAATCTTTAAAGCTTCAAACTCAAAAGAGTCATCTGAACCGATTCGTGGGTGATCGACCTCCATACCGACAGCGGTATCTAACCCAAGTACTTTTTGCTTTGCTTGAGCTCCCCACACCAAGTGGTGGTTAGTAAAGGGTTTGGCCTTAACTTCAGCCGCTTCTGAGTCTGGGTCATAGTATCCAGCTGCATTTATCCTAATAGCATTTTCAGGCTTATAAGTTCCATAAGCATTTACTCCCCCTGTATCCCAGGAGTAACCTAGATTTGCTCCTATACTTTCATTTAAAACAAGATTTGCAATATCTGGTTCATCCAAAGTGTAGTTGATAGGAATCCGAGTTCCATTAAACGAAACAGCATCAAAAGGAAGAGCGCTCCATTCATTTATAGACTCTACTCTATTGTCTCTAATTTTAAATGTTGGGTTAACTTGTGGGATATGGACAAAACTTCCAAACAAATGAAAGTTAAATCTTCCAGCAGTTCTCTGGAAGTGAAGAGCGACAATTCCTTCACGATCATAATCCATATAGGAAAAGCCTCTATTGGCGTTAAGTACACCAAGCCCCCAAAAGGCCTCATGAGGGTTCCAATTTATTATCTTTCTACCGGCAGATATTCTAGAGCGCCCAAGTTTGCGTTGCAAATAAGCTTCTTTAAGAGAGAAAAGCATTCCGCCTTTATCTCCAGGATACATGCGTCCATCTAAATCATAATAACCATCCCAACGCTGAAACTTCTCTTTATCACCAGAAACGTTCAATTCAAGGAATTGATCGGAAATTCCTTCCATTCTTGGTTCGTTTAGTCGTTGAATTTGCTGGACTGAGAAAATTCCCTTACCTAAACATGGAAAAAAGGGGATAATACTACTTAGGAATAAAGGGGTAAGGTATTTCAGCTTTGATATCTTTTTCATTTATACAGTCTAGCATTTCGTTTTCGAATTCATTAGACAAGCTAAAACTTCCCGACACGATGCATCATGGAGTATTGTCCGTTCTATTTGCTTGGGAAAAATCTGCCTTAGTACCAAGACTAAATAAAACAACTCCATCAGGAAGATGGTTTTACCGATCGGAGTATCATGCAAAATTTAAATAAGTTAGTCAGATACCTGACCATTTTATGTAGTTTGATATTGGTTTCCTCATGTGGACTTGGCGATAACGCTGAGGAAAGCTTAGAAGTGTTCGATCTAGGACAATTAGAAGGCACATGCGAGTTCGATACAGAAAAGCTTGGAAAAATCTTAGATGAGCAAATTGACGGAGAAATTGACTGTCTAGAGAGTAACCTATCCAAGTTCGTCGATTTTGTAAGACGAGAAGACCCTAGGTTCATCGCCAGATCAGAACTTCAAAGGTTCATAGATAAATTCTTTCCAGCAAACAAAAACACACAAGTTAAAGAACTACTCAAGTTAGTTTTTGACCTCAATACAGTTCTTCTAAAGGACCCTACTGATAAAATTTCTGTAGGTAATATGAAACTACTTTTCCAGTTGTTTCGAGTAGTAAACCACGAAGGGCGCCTTCTCAATGGTCTTATTACAGGGATGGATGAGTTTTCATACTGGGATAGAAGGCAATCAATTTTTACGTTAACTGCTGCTCTTAGTGAAAAAGTTTTGAACATCATTCAACAACGACCAGTAAACGAGTCTAGTAACCTTCAAATTAAAAATTTTCTTTCAGAGTTAAAGGTAATTCTTGAAATTGGAGAAGCAGACCTAGATATTGAGTTAATAGACAATTTTTTATTTGTAAAAAAACTCATTCTTGGTGGAGAAAGAAACGTTATTGACTCAGCTCAGTTTGAAAAGTTGTTTTCAATGATTCCAAATCTTCTCGTTTTGGGTATGGATGCGATGATGAGTGGAGGAAAAAAGTTTTTCTCTGATGGAGATAAATGGTTTTTCTATATGGATGTAGTAAGAGAGTTTAGAACTTACTTTTATCCATTTGAACAAGAAACAGAAATCCTATCACATACAGACCTCTCAAATGTTTCAGGAAGAATCCTTGGAAATAAATATAGTATGGAGAATATGGAAGACTCCATAAAGAACATTAAGACAAGGATAATTGGTGGCACTGCTGATAGTTACACTTTCAAAAATGTTGAGACTCTCCTTACTTGGGGTCAGGGGATTTTTGAGCAATTCTATTTTAATGAAGTCACCTACGAACATTTTAGATCTGTATTAGATGGACCTGGAGCTGTAACTGATCTTCAAAGACCAGACCTCGAAGAATATCAAACATTTCATAAGAAACGAGTCCCTCAGCTCTGGAATAAATTCGACGAATTAACCTCCACACATAGATTTTTTCAGGACAAGAATGGATGGGTTATATTCGATGACACTTATAAAAGAAGTAGTTCTGGCTATACAATACTAACCCTATTCAATTGGGGTCTGAATAAATTGATAAAAGCCTACGGAGCTCCAAGAGAGAATGGTTGGTCAATAAGTATCGATGACATGAGAGTGCTTATTTATGAAATCGAAGGCCTCTTAAGAGAGATGGATTTCTGGCAAGCTGATGTTGAAAGATTCCTTTCTGAAAGTGTAAATAGCTCTGACAATTTTCAGTTTAATGCCAATGGAGATATGGTAGCAAATATTCATGAAGCAAGTGAGTATTTCACTACTGTTTTCACTTCTGTTGATATTACAAAAGATGTTCATGCAAAACTGAAAAACTACTGTGATGTGGTTGATGAAGAAGACAAGTCGTTTGAAATTGAATGTTATCGTGAGAACTTCTACAAAGTTTTCTTTGAAGAAATGCACATGGAAAAATATTATCCAAAGTTAAAAGTATTTTTAGACAGTATTGGACCAGAGAAAGCATTACAACACTTGGTCAACATGGAAACATATTCAAGAATTATTCCTGATCCTAGCCTACCAATGACACAAACTGATTTAGGTAGAGTCATTATCGGCTTTGGGAATGTTGAGTCCTCTATACTTAAGTTTGATCAGAATCGCTCAGGTGGTGTTCTTGAAAGACCAGAACTTGATATGGCGTTCCCTGTATTTAAAAATCTTATAATTCAAGTGGCCCAGCTAAAGCCTGCTACGCAATTTTTGGCCAAGTCTATCTTTCTCTATCTAGTGAAAGAAATGAAAGAGCCTTCTACACTAAAGCTCCTTACCTTTCACTTCTTTGGTAAGAAGAAGGACATAGTCTGCGATCGCTTTAGACTTGCCTCAATTTTAAGCTTTTTCGTAGAAACGCCATAGCGACGCGTCACAACTCAAAATGATAGAATTTATTTGTTTAGCCAAGGTCCTCGATCTTGGCATTTCCCTCCTTAAAACCTAGAATTTTGGTACAACATAATTATCAAGGATTTTAAGGATGAAACATCTTTTGGCCCTCGTGATCTTCTTTAGTTCACAGACCTTTGCGGCAGACGATTACATGTTATTTTCAGTTGAAAGTTTCTGGATGAATCAAGAAACAATCAATACTCCCCTAATGGGCGAAATTAAAGCTAAAAAAATGCTTCTTTTATTTGATAGTGAAAGAATTCAAATTGAACCAGAACAAGGTGAAATCTTTGAGGCCAAAGTTTTCATGGAAGACAGTATGATCAATTTTAAAAAAGGTTATATTAGTTTTTCATCAGACCTAGGCCAAAGAAACCCTCTAGCAGGAATCAATGACTTCAATATTTCGAATGGAGATGTTGAATTTACAAGTAAGGGTATTAGCATCATTGGTGAGCAGCTTGATATGACACTCGAAGGAGTTGATATAGGCCTTAAAAATGTAAATCTCTTTTGTGACTCTGAAGGAACTTATTCAACTGAAATTGATAAAGTTTGTCTGCAAAACTCTTACCTAAGAAGTAATAACGAAACAGGATTAACTACTTTAAAAATTAAAGATCTAGATTCTCAATACCCTCTAGATCTAGAACTCTTTGTTAGAGAGTTGTTTATTAAAGACGAGTCAATCAAAGGACAAGTTCAGAATATTTCCGGTGTAATAATGGGAACACATTACAATATGAAAATGGCCAATATCGATTGCTACAAAGAAAAAGGAATGAGAGATATTGACCCAGAAGTTATCCTTAATGGCTGTTTAAAAACTTCAAACAATACTTTCAAGAACTTCAGTATGCTTCGAAGAGAAGTTGAAGCAAATATTGGTAATGCTCATATGGTCATTGGAGAGGAAAACTACTCTCTAGTCTCTGACAAGGCTACATTTAAAGTTGGTACTGATGTGACTAATATTTCTCACCTCGAAATAAACTGTGAGAAGAAACCAATTAATAATAAAGCTCTAGTTATTGATCAACGTATTGTTCTTGAAGGCTGTCTAGATAGAGGAGACATTAGAGTCTCTAGAATTCAAGTTGATGAAGAGAAGGCCCGTAAATTTCTAATAAAAAACTCCCCTACAGCTTGGGATTATGCAAAATCATTAGAAGAAAAAGGCATTATTGATCTTTATGATTTTAAAAATATTCAACTAACAAGTGTTAACAAAGATTTCTCATTCAAAGCTAAAGTAAAATTCATTTTTAGAATTCCTGTCAGATTCAGAGGGAAATCAGAGTTTGATAGTGAAAAGAATGAGCTCAAATTAACAGTTAAGGCTGCGCATATTGCAGGTATTCCAACACGTAAGTTTGTTCTCTATCTTTTGACCAAATTTATTAGTTCCGATGATATTCAGGTAAACGGAAATACTATTACAGTTAAATTATAAAAGCTTTTAGGAGTCTGTTAGACAACAGGCTCCTTATCTCCCCCAAAATATCTAGCGACATCCATTATATCGATAATAAGACTTAAAGAGTTAATCCCCACAACTGACCACATCCATAGAGCAAGATGTCCTTCAACTTTTCCCTGAAGAACTTCCATGGCGTACCAAGGAACTAAAAGCAACCATAATGTATGTCCAAGCCCGAGGAGTCTTACAAATCCATATTTTCCATGAATAAAACTCATCACAATAATTCCAAATACCATGCAAACAATAGCGAGCTTACCCTCTAGAGTGTTAAAGAAATAAACTCCTCCAACAATATTGAGAGATCCAAGAATCATTACCCATACAACCCATATAGGCTTCATACGCATCATATTTTTCATCAAACCTACTACATCCATAAACTCTCCATATAAAGTAGTTCCAAAAGGGAGATAAGCATTACTATCTATTGTAATATCAGAGACTTGGATATCAAAATGCATTATAGGTTTTTCAAAAATATTCAATCAATTTGTTGGAGAAAAAGAGCAAGAAAGACAAGCTGAAAACATATTTGACCTAGACTAACCTACTGTTTTTTCGTTTTTTTGACACTATCGAGTAAAACCTGTCGATTGAATTGCGTGCACATTTCCCCACTCCATGATTAAAAGCCTTCGAATTAACAATTAAATGTTTGGAGGGAAACATGAAAAATCTAATTATTATTACACTACTATCATTGATCAGCTTTAATGCTCATGCTGAGTTTATTGGTGGAGTTGTTAAATCAAAGAATGGCAGGAAAATGGCGATGGAGTGTACACTTATGTCTTTAGATAGAACTTGTGAAGAAGTTGCTGTCAAAGTTAAGTGGTCAAAAAATTATGAGTGGGAAACTTATACAACTCTAACTCTTGATCAAATGGACACAACTGAAATCAGAAGAGATGCTTACAGAAATGCAAATGATGATATCAATGATTCATATCAAACGGCTGCGATGGTTGGATTCATTGGTGGTTTTGCTGTAGCTTGGACTACAGAAAGTGGAGTCATAGGAGTTCCAGCGATGGCATTAGGAGCAGCAATTGATGTAGTTAAAGCTCCATTCGTAGGTCTTCTTTACCTTACTCATAAAGGCTCTGATCTTCTTATGAAAAGAAGAATGATGAGAGGTTTAAAACATATGTTAAATCCAAAGAAGCAAGGTAAAAATAAGTACTTAAGAAAGAGATATTTCGAAAACTTAAGAAGTGCTCTATACAATCAATAAATTCTACGAAATGTTGCTATTACACTTCTAAGCTAAGCTGTAATAGCAACGTATATTTAACCCCTTATCAACTTCAATCAAACACCAACCTATCATTCATGTTATTCATTAATTGGCGAATCACTTTCCCCAAAATTTATCTCATTACTATTCCTAACCAAGGAGAATTGCATGAAAAAGGACTTTTCGCGCAAATTAGCGGTTCAATTAATTCCAGTCGTTTTAATGGCACTAATACAAACTGGTTGCAACGTAAGTAGTGCTCCTGGACCAGTTCCAGAAGCGGGAGGAGTAACTCCAACTCAAGTTTCTGGGTACGCACTCCCAAGTAGTATAGAGGCCATACCGACAGAATCTTCTCAGTCGATTCAAGCAAAAAAACAAAACTCTTCATTTATAAGTAAGATGAGCAATGTAGGTACTATCAAACAGAAAACTATTTCTGATTTTGATAGTGATGAAGTTAGATTAAAAATTAATGAAGAAAGTCTTGAACACTTCGACATCGTCGATGGTGTCCTTCAGGCCCTTAATCAAACTAAATATGCTGATCCTAAAAATATTAATCAAGGTCCTTATGCGGCACTAGTAAAGTTTGAAGATGATGAAGGATCACCAGAGCTTGAAAAGTGGATTGTTGACTCTTCGATGATTGTTGAAAATGGAAAAACAATCAACCTAATAAAGGCCTGGATTGATGAAGATGATGAACTCGCTTCAGTTGAATTCAAAATTTTTGAAGCAGCAAATGCTGAAAATAAGTATGGTAAATGGCAATTCGATGCCAAGATAAATAGAAAAGATAGTCAGAAGGTTGGATACTTTTCTGCAAAGATTGATATCGATGAGTCAAATCGGTCAATAGTTCTTATCAATGCTAAAGACTTAGGAGACGAAGGCAGTTATGGAGTAAAAGGAAAGTTAATACTTTCTGATGACAGTGGACAAGGGATTATCCAGTACCCTGAGCATAACTATAATGAAGAAGATAATACGGTAACGTTCTATGATAAAGTGACTCGTTATGCTTATGACCAAAATCACCTACTCATTGATAATAGATCTGTTGACTCTCAGTTGAGTTCTCGCTCATGTAAAGACCGAAATCAATATCAGGACCTTTTTCTTGATTATAATGTTTATGACTCAAATGGAATGAACATTAGAAAGAGTAAAACGTATGGTTTCTCAGTAAAACTTCCAGGAAGTGTAGACTCACCTGATAAGTACTACTGGTATGGAGCGTGGAATGGTAGACACGGCCTTCACGGACACAATGAAATGATCTCTCTTCCTGTTGGAACGATTCTACAAAGTGAAGATAGAGAACTTCCTTCAAAAGAATATTTCTTTGGAGCATCGTATGACGGGCACCTTAAGAAGTACTCATATAGGGAATCAAGTTTAGAAGAGATCAAAGGTCATACTTTTGAGTCTCATCACCACGAAAATTTTTCTTTCGTGTTTAGTTCAGAAAGTGGGGGTTGGCATAAATGTACAGGAGCACAGAACGAATGGGACTGTTCTTCAGTTGGTTCAGAAGCTTTTGATTTTAACTCTTTAAAGCCTGATGCAATCCTCAAGAGAGAAAGTGGCTTCAATGGTCATATCAATGGTGTTTCAATGGAGCTCTCTATAAATGAATCTGGTTCAGGTTTTGCTGGAGTCGTTCCAAATGATGGAGATACTGCTTGGGGTTGGATGGGACATCCTCTCTTTCTTAAATATGATGGAATCGACTTTCACTCATACTCTTATCTTTTCACAGATCTAGATCGTTGGAGATATGAGTTAGGAGAAAGTTCAGTCTATGAACTTGATAATTATAGATATGAATTGAGAGCTCATGATTTAAAGTTTGTAGTTGAGCATAACTCAGGAGATTTTACTGTCTCAAGAGAAATTGAAGAAGTCATACTTCCTAATCAGCAAGCTGAACTTTTAGCATCAGTAGACTTTAGGGATCGTCATGATAGCTCTAAGACTTATACTTTTGATTATCTTAGTATGGGAATGCTCGATTCTGATTCAAATCCAGTAACTCAAGGACTCTGGGATCTAGAAGGCTCAGACGGGAATAGGTATTCATGGTCGTATGCTACTGAAGAACAACCTTGGGAGAAAGTATCATTCTTAAAAGATATGAATGGTGAATTTGTATTTCTTGACAAGGCCATCTACTTTGCTCCATTTGATATAGATGGAAAAAATATGAGTTTCATTGGGTTTGATGGTCATCTCATTGGAATGCCAAATTTTTGGGAAATGTTAAGAGATAGTGATGGTGAACTTACTCCAGAGATACAATCTAAGATCGTAAACCTTCCGGCCGGTGAGTATTTAGATAGAGAAGATTCAAACATCTCTTATAAAATTAAACCTAGGCATGGCTACAGACTACTTCATAAAGTCGAGCTTGATGACTGCTTAGTGAGTATTGAAGGAGAATTGGATTTTGAAGGGGTTCCTTCTTCTGTCGATCCACAAGTCGGTCCTGTTCCAGCGAATGTCATTTTAAAAGTAATTGAGGGAGTTTTCCTCTAAAAGGTACGTCACACCTTTTACGGACAGTATGTCATTAGGCCGTCAGAAGACGGCCTTTTTATTGAACTTCTGTAGCGTGATAATGCATCACTACTGACTGACAAATCGGCTTTTTATCTTTTTGAAAGATATAAGATTGAATACCCGGCCTATTATTTGGCTCTTGGACTCCATTCTCGAAAAGGAATCCTTTAATTTTTAGAATTTTATTTTTTGATTTCTCAAGAGCATAAGTCTTGTCTACTAAAACCTTATTATCTTTTTCTCTTACATAAACTATTTTTACGCTATCAGCTTTATCAGATTCAGAGTTATATTTAAAAAAGACTTCTTTCATCTCTCTCGTTTCATTTGACCATTGTGGCTCCAAAGGTCCCACTTCAAGTTTTTTACTGAGAAGTTTCATCGTTTTATTATCATATTGATAGTCTACAAATGTACTTTGAACTTCTATTTTTATATCTTGGCACTTAGGAATTTTAATCTCATCAGACAATATAATTGTTGAGAGAAAGCATAAAAGTGAAGTCATAAATATTTTTATTGCCATAAGTTACTCCCTCCACAATAAGACGCTGGTTTCGCTGCTTCAATATGAGAATAAGTGTAGAGTAAAGGACCACCACTTCGTTCACCTTTAATTTTATCTGTTGCAACACCCCAATTCGATGGTGGAATCCCAATACACCCATGAGTTCTTCCACAATTGCTTCCACTTAGACGAGGACTAGATTCATCACTAGAAGCAATTCCTCCACCACAATAGGCTCCTCTTTTATTTTTAGATCTATGAAATACAACTCCACGTCTATAAGAGTTGTCATTAATTCCTTTTTGAAGTCCATGCATTTTAATACCTGGGGCCCATGGTTTACTAGTTCTATGCCATCCACCCATAATAAAAAAGCCAGAAGGACTCAAATTTGTATTACCTTTATTTGAAATATGTCGAGCCGTAGAGTGACTATTTTTTCCAGCCCCAGCTCCTCCTCCTACTCCATGTGAACTTTGCATGGCCTGTACTTTTCCTGTACATCGGTTCATAACAAATAATCGTTTATACTTAGAAGATTTATTATAATCATTGATTATAATATTACATTTGTCTTTAATCCCAAGTCCTCTACCATGACCACCTTTAAACTTAGATTCTTTGTGTTTCTTATAAAAACACATGACATGGGCGAAGGCCTTAGGGTCTCCTCCCATTTTCTTATAGTTTTCAAACATCTTTTGTTCGGCCTCTGCTAGAGAAACAGGAGTCGGAATATCTTCATTATCATCGTCTGAAGTAACGACAGGAGGAGTATTAATTCTTGTTGCAACTGTAACAACATTATCAACATTTAACACTGGCTCAACAATATCACGACAAAGGTTTACATCATTTGTAGCCTTTGCTTTGGTAACAATTTTATCTAAATGACTTTTGAGGATTCCACAAGTTCCACTGCGACTTTTTCCACATTTTTTTAGAAGTTCTGCGAGATAGGCAGAAAATTTTCCTCTAAGTATTGGATCGTCTTTAAGTTTATTTACATGAGCATCAACTAAATCGGCACTCGCAGAAGCACACCTTGATGAGAGATTATTAACAGGTGAATAGTTAATACACTTTCCATTACCCGAACTTGTAGATCCGAAGATGAGAGGGTTACATCTAAAGCTTGATCCTCCACAGTTATATTCTTTTGAATAAACGTGAGCACTAAGATCTCTTTTGAATTTAGAATGGTTACGCATCTTCCAAGGCCTAGGGCACTTACGGCCTTGTTTATAAACCATCCATCCGCCAAAGAAACACATCTTCTCAGAGCCTGAGTTAACATACTCCCCAAACAAAATATAATGAATTGAATAAAGTTTTGGAGCTGTTAAAAGGTTAAAGAAAGTCGAAGAATTGTAAAATACTTCCTTTTCCTCATCTTCTATAAGCTTTTTAACTGTAGCTTGATAAATTACACCAAACTCTTCCTGATTCGAGTATTCAAGGATTCGATCAATATCTTGATTTGTATAATTTGAATTAGCAAATAGAGGTAGCGACACAACAAAAACAGCAAGGAACGTTAGCAACTTCATAATTAGTCCACCTTTAAATTTAACTGATAACTCTTCAAATACAATTATAGTTTAAAAGTAGACAATTTTCGGCAGGGAAAATTTGGAAACTTGTAAGGAGTTGAAATCCTGATTAGATAACCGGGATTGTCTAAAGTTTTGACGCCAATCGATTGAGCAGTTTACTCTAGAACCCGTCGTCTTCATCGAATTCGATGTTTACTATTTCTTCATTACCAGGAGCAAAGTCCAAAGAGTAAAAGACAATGGCATTGTCATTGAAGTCGTAATACCACATTCCACCAGCATCTTTTGGTCCACCAGCTAACATTGTTCCCTTATACGAGATTTTAATAGTATCTGGCTTTGGCCTCTTCTTTAATGTAATTTTCGAATTCTGAAGATATGAAAGAATCTCTTTCGCAATCCCCGGT
>JAGSHI010000048.1 GCA_023954635.1 Bacteriovoracaceae bacterium | reverse complement strand
CCACTCTTTTTTGCTTTATCTACAGTCGCTGTAGAGACAGTTTATATTACTCTTAGAGTAATAATTTCAGGCCGGGCCCCTGTTACTAATATGTATGAAACAGTTCTCTTTTCAGGGTTTGCAGCACTCATCTTATCTTTAATTGTCGGGCACTTTAAAAAGGACAAACAGTTCATATATGTGGGTCTTATGTATAATTTCTTAACCCTCATGATGACTAATTTTGCAGGAGGAATGCTCTCAAGTTCAATTTCTCCACTAGTTCCAGTTTTAAGAGACAACTTTTGGCTCTCAACACACGTAACTTCAATCATTATGTCTTACGGAGCATTAGCGCTTAGTTGGATTCTAGCGAATACGGCGCTCATTAAAGCTAGAGTTAAAGGGATCAGCAAAGCTGAAATCAATAAATACACTGATCAAATATATACCTGTTTAAAATATGGGATCATACTGCTCGCTCTTGGGATTATTTTAGGTGGAATTTGGGCCGACTATTCTTGGGGAAGATTTTGGGGCTGGGATCCGAAAGAAACATGGAGCTTGATTGTTCTATGTATCTATATGGCGATAATTCATGGAAAGTATACTTCTTGGATCTCTCCTTCTCGATTTATACCTTTAATCGCTCTTGCGTTCCTAAGTGTTATGATGGCCTGGTTTGGAGTTAACTATATACTTGCTAGTGGACTTCACAGTTATGGGTTTAGTGAAGGTGGAGCTATATTTTTAGGTTCTTTTTTCATCACACAATTTGTAATACTGGCATTTACCTTGAAATCTATTTCAGAAAAGTTCAATACCAATAATACAAACTCTCAAATACAAGAAAACCCTGCATAAGCAGGGTCTTCTTTAATTAAAAATTTATTTTGAATTTAGAGTATAAGATTTATATCAAAAGGGTTTTGATATTGTTTAATAATCTCTCTTTGCATATCTACGTCTTCTTGACTTTCAAAATATCCAAACAAAGCACCTTCTGTAATTTTTTGGGCCTCATAGTGTGATTTGATATAACCATTTGCAATATCTTTAATCCATTGTGGAAGACTCAAAAAACTCAGTCCTAATCCTGCTAACTGAAAGATCATTCTTTTTCTAGCAATTTTTTGTGGATTGTTTAAATTGTATGCAACTGCTGGCTTAGAGTTAAACATGTCTTGATTATTAAATAAGTTAATAATGACATCTTCATTTTTTTCAGTAACTTCTTGGAAAGCATAATTTAATCTTTTCCCACTTCTACTGTAACGACCTCTATTACTTCTTAACCTTGTGTTTGCGACTCTTACATTTGCATAAAATTTGTTAATTCCATACTTATCCCAACTTTGCTTAGCTAGATTAGATTCCCAAAAGGCATACCAAGGAATTCTTGACTCTTGAATTGAAGAGTAAACAAGGTCTACTTCCTCTTTCTCAAGACCAATCTCAGACTCATGATTTTCAAGATAGTGCATCAACATGTTTTGGTGAAATGTTCTTTTTTCTCTAATCAGCTTTTCAACTTTTACTAAGACATAACTAGCTGTATTAAGAACTGGTACTGAACTAAAAATTCTTTTAGCTAAATCAAGCCCCCATTTAACAACTTGATATGTAACTGCTCTTTTATAAAAGTAAGAAGAGTTATCAAGTCTGGCCAATACGAAAGGGTTAAGAGCATTTAAAGCATCAGACATTTTACTTTCAAATTTTGTGATGAACTCTTTAAATTTAGAATTATTAAAGATAGCATCGACATCGATATCTCTAAGAGCTTTTAAAGATTCAATAATAATTTGAACATCTTCACCCTTCTCACCATTTGCTTTAAAATCTTCTTCAAGGAGAAGTTCTACTTCTTCAAAGTAATCACTCTTTGAATTCATTAGAGCTTGTTCTTTTTTCAAGTTCTCTTTGATAAATTTGATATAAGGTCGAATCGAAAACCCTGCAGTTAGCGATCTATCTCTAACCTCAACAAGTTTTCCATCTTTCTTTACAAATTTAAATCGTTTTTGAAATGCATCTGGTAGGGCGAAGGCCTGGGGTACTAGTAAGAAAAAAGTTAACAGAAAAGCTAATAGATTCGTTCTCATCATTTTCCTCCTTGAAAACATATAAGCTGGTTTCCTTATTTGTCTTCCTTGACTAGTAGTGAAACCTCATTTTTTGAATCTATACTAGTTTATGCAAAGGTTATGGTTCGGTCCATGGGCCGTAAGAAAAGAATAGAAATGTAATCTAAGTTATTTGGTCAGAAATAATAAATGAAGAATGCAATACCTAAGTAACGGACTAACTTTCCAAGAAAGATTGCGATAAATACTGGTAATACTGGAGTTCTTAGAAAACCTAGTACAAGAGCAATTGCATCTCCTATAATTGGAAAAAAGACAAAAAACCCTAAGATAGGTCCGTATTTTTCACTCAATTTGATAGATTTTTCTACTGAGTTGTCAGAAATTTTCAGATAACTTTGGGCCTTTTTCAAAGGAAGCAACCTGCCCATGTAGTAAGTTAAGACACTTCCTAAAAAATTTCCAATAGTGGCTACAGCGATAATAATTGTGCTGTTAGCATCAGGTTGCCTAAGCATGTATACAATGTAGGGTTCAGATCCAAAGGGTAGAAATGTTGCTGCTAAGAATGAAGTGAAGAATAGACCAATAAGTCCCCAGGTAATAGGAATTACCATTCAATATTTCCAACATTTAATTTAGTTGTCTTCAGTTTCATTAACTGTTCCATCAACACTTGATTCAGAGGAGTCACTCTCATTATTGCTAGTTGAAGCTTCTCCTGTAGAGCCTTCTTCTGATTCAGACTCAGCAGCAGCTTCTTCTTCCATCTCTTGAATTCTTTTCATTCTCTCTGCTTCGTTTAAATCCTTAAAAGCTTCTAGTTCATTCGCTCGCTCTTCATTTATTCCAGCAAAGAAGATTTCATTTACAAATTGTCTTACTTTCTTTTTATCGTCTTCTCCAACTGAGTGGATTAAGGCCTTATATATATTTCCTTCGGAAGTTGACTCAAATGGCTTACCTTCAACAGGGACGAGCCTTAACGACAAATCAACGGGAAAGTCCATCCGATATGTCCCAATATCTAACTCTTCTTTTGTCATGAAAGTACATTCTGATTCAGTCATCGTTTTCAAATCTATTGGGATACTTACAGATGCCTTACTCATGACATCTTTGGCCGAAACATAGTATTTTTTTTCAATAAAGTCGTTTACAGATAATGCTCTATATTTATTTGGATCTGACTTTTTTAATTGCTGAACCTTAGCAACAATATGGTCTTCAAACTTCTTATCATTTCTCTGCTCTAACATGGTGGCCATATTGATAATAGTCTCAATATCAATTGAAAGTTTATTTACAATAACAAAAGGATATTTAAAGCTTTCCTGAATAGATTGACTTGTATATGAGTGACAATTAAATAAGATAATAAAAGGTTTGTATCCATCTAAACCTTTTATGGTTTTTATAACTAATGAAAGTTGGTCTAAAGCTGCCGATTCTTCAGCATCAATTAACTCTTTACGATACTCTTCTTTTTTAACAAAAATTTCCTCTTCACTAAGTGGCGTCCCATCATCTCCTACACCTTTTTCAAATTTTTCATTTACTGTATTTTCTAAAGTCATTGAATCAAAAAATTGAAAAGATATGATGGCCGGTCTTGAGATTTTTATATCTCTAAGGTCATCAGATAAACAAGTTTGAGTTCTAATTACAAATTTATAACTATCAAGTAATTCGGCATTTGTTTTCAAAAAAGCAAGTTTCTTGTCAATAATTAGGATTTTCGTTTTCTTTGGCTTAACCCTATCCATATTATCAGCGACCCAGCTCTCAACGTCCTTCTTAGTCTTTTTGAGCCTTGATTTATAATCGTTTACTTCTTGCTGCCTTTTGGCTTTTGTATTTTTAATTAAGAGCACTCTTTGATTTTCATCGAGACCTTCAAGTTTTTCTTCAAGTTCAGCATCATCAAAAACAGGCTCATCTACGTATATAAATTGAAGGTCATAACCAAATTTATAATCATAATAAAGGTCGAATTCACGGATATCCTTTACGACAAACTTTCGACTTGGAATCATTTTTTCAGGGATATCACTATAAATAGTTATGATTTCATCTTTTGCGAGTCTTATATTTCCTTCAAGGTGTATGAAAGTTGAAGTTATAAATGAAACACGAAAATCACTAAATAATTTGGCATCCCTTGTAAATTTTGCTTCAGCAAATTCTGGTTTACCTGCATCTTTAGGAAGGGCCAAGGCAAATGGATCATAAATGACATCATGATACTCACCACACTTTACGTGAATAAACTCAACTCCTGCAAAAATTCCATCTTTTACATTCTCTTTCTTTTCAACAAGCCCGACGACAGGAACTGACTTCATTCCATTTTCTCGCTTGATCATATGTCCTAACTTAAGACCTTCAGTTAAAGAGGTTGAAAAATCTAAATAGATTATTTGAGGTTGTAAATTCAATATATCAATAAACAAATGTTGATAGTTAGGAAAATCTTTGGATTCAAACTTATGGAATTCAAACTCTTTACTTTGAAATCTTTGAATAATTCTACTCTGAATAGTAGACCAATAACTATTATCGTCTCCGATATAGATTATTTTAAATAAGTCCTTCTTTTTTTCGTCTTTCTTTTCAGCCATTAAACTTTGCTTTGATAAATAAATTTACCTTTTATTTTAACACTTTTATTAAAAAAACAATATGTAGAAACAATTAAAGAAAACTATAAGATTAAATGACAATACCTGACGAATTAGCTTTTCATGAGAGTTAAACTTCAAAGTCATCATAAGTCTGAGAAAACTCCTCATCAAATTCTTTTAGAAAGTACTTTCTGACAAAATACTGTCCAGAACGAACAGTTGTGATAAAACCGAATTCCTCAAGCTTTCGAAGAGAGTTATAAACTTCATCTAACTCAATATTCAAAGTATTAGAAACTTCAGTTAAGGACATCATTTGTGAAATACCATAAGTTTTATAAATATTAGGCCGACACCAGACTTTTCTGTATAAAAACATAGTAACCATAATTTCAATTCGAGTTAATTTATAGTTTGGTAAAATACTATCGAAAAACAAATCAGGTAATTCGGAGTATGTTGGCTCTTTCGGATTATGAGACTTTTTAGAATTTGATCCACCTTCTCCATAATCAGGAGAATTTCCTCTATGCCTTTGAATGATAGAATGGATGTCCATAATAACCTCAGCTTAATATACTAAACCTATTATGATTATCTCATAAATCTGCGCACTACACACAGAATTTTATTTAGGCAGTTTTTTCCTACTTAAGATAGCTTTTAAAAATAAGCGCAGAACGCAGAGAACTTGAATATTTCTCTAAGTCTTTTTTTTCTAAGTCCGTTTTAAAGTTTAATGGCCAGACTTTCAAAAGTTTTGAAAATTCTTTCACATCCTTATGAGTCAAGAGAGTACTTTCACAGTCTGGAAACTGGGAAATAAAACTGTGAATCTTCTTTATAATATTAAACTCAAGTGAAGTAGAAAAATCTTCTAAAGACATCATTTTTATTTTCTCAATATTTAGCTTATCCAAGGATGTTAGATTATCTATCAATTCAAATGAAGATTTAATGAATTTTTTAGGTAACTTTAGCTTTATGCAGAGGTTTGAGTAGTCTTCTAAGTTTGTTATCTTTTTTTGTATAATGACTTCAAGTGCAAGGAAGCGCAAATTATGATTCCATTTAAATTGATTTAACCCTTTCAAACAAGAGAATTCATTAATCTCTTTTGGTATTTGAACATTAAAGTCATTAACTAATTTATAAAAGTCATCAAAATACATAGAACTATTTAGCTTATTCGCTTCTTCTAAAAACCAATAAGAATTCAACTTAGACAAATTAAATTCAGAATATCGAATATTTTCATCACTCAAGTTTAATTTATGCTTAAACCTTATCGCTCGTAGCATTCGAACAGGATCTTTATAAAAGTTATCTCCGCACTCTCGTAGAATTCTTGCAGATAAGTCCTCACTTCCTTTTAAGGGGTCTATAAGTTCATATTCTAATTCATCCTCTGCAATTGAAACCTTTACTCCTATCGCGTTTAAAGTAAAGTCTCTTCGCTTTACTGAATCAAGGAAATCAATATTAGGATTTAAAGAAACATTTAAATCTGAATGTGCAAAAGGACCGTCTCCTTCATAACTCTCTAGTCGAGAACTTGAAAACTCCAACTCAAAATCATTTAACTTTAGACGTGTAATATGAAAAGCTAAATTTTCTATTTTAAAATTAGATTTTAAGTCGGATTTTAGTAAGTCTATTTTTGTTATCCAGTCATCACTAGAAATTTCAATAGGACTCCCCAGTTCAAAGTCTAAATCTTTTGATAACTCTCCAGAGATTAAGAAATCTCGAACAGCACCACCGACCAGTGTTACTGTAAAACCTTTCATTATAATATCTTTAATAACTAACCTAACTGATTCAGGAAATTGAGATTTAAATAATTCGGAAGTTATAGAGTAAGACTTCACTAATTTCACCGAAATGGGTTTTCGACACTAGTTAATTCTTCTAATGTTGTTTTTATTCTTAATAATTGTTCAGAGTTTTTATGGTAAACAAGGTAAAATTTCCCATTGCTTACTTGGAAGTCTTCTTCAAGAGTTACTACCTTATCCTTATAATATGATCTTCGTAGAACATGTTTTGGAACAACTGCAACACCAAGTCCTCTTTGAACTGCCTGCAACATGTTTCCATGAGAATTAATTACATATTTTGAATTAATCTTCTTAGGAGTTTTTCCATATTTCTCTTTACACCATTTTAAATAAAGATGATCCCCCTCTTCTTCAAATAAAATAGTTGGGTAGCTCGTTAGTTCTTCCAAAGTCATTTTAGGATGAAGTTTAAACTCATCTGAGTCAGGGTAAACAAGAGAAGATTGCTCTTCTCCAATTAGAATTTTTTCACCAATTGATGGCAAACTATCTTCCGGTAAAATTAAAAAGTCCAAACGGTAGTTTTCGAAGTCACGAACTAGATCCTCACCAAAACCTAAGTTTAAGTTAATAGTTAAGTTCTCATGCTTTTTTGCAAAGTTTAGACATAAAGGAGCTAACCAACTCTTTCCTATTCCTGTTAGTGTGCCAATCCTAACTTTCCCGCTCATAGTGTCTTTATCAAATTGAATTTCATCTAAAGTATCATCTAGCTGCATAATAAAGTTCGCACCTAGACCATACAATTTCTCACCTTCAGGAGTCAGTACGACTCTTTTTCCTGAACGCTTAAACAGCTTTACACCAATTTTAGTTTCTAGATTTTTTATACTTTGGCTAATAGCGGACTGTGTAACATGGAGTTCTTCTGCAGCTTTTGAGAAACTCTTGGCCCTGGCCACGGCCACTAATGTTTGAAGTTGGCTTGTTTCAATCATAATTTCACCAAATAATAGTTAGTATTAGGTAAAACTAATATATTAGATGAGTCTAATAGTCGAGGTTTAATTTTAAGTACAAGGACAAATATATCTACTAACTAACTGTTTTCCTATTCAGGAATAAAGTTTAAGTAAACATCCTCCATTGCATCAATTTCACTTTCAGAACCGCAGGAACCACATTTAAGTTCAGGAGCAGTTCTTCCTTTAAGTTCACTTGATGTCAAAAGAACCTTTTCTTCATTATCACAGTCTTCACAAAAGTAAGGGGCATAGAAAGTAACGACTTCACCTTGATTAGGTACAAAGCCTGTCACCATGTTCACCTGCTGGACTACAATTTGAGGACAATTAAAATATTGAACTTTACAACCTTGATTGGCGAGCGCTTCCATTAACTTTATCCACTCTCTCACACCACATGAGTTTATCATTGAGACTTCTTCAAAGTTTACTTTAACTAAGTCAGACTTAAAGCCAACAAGTTCATCAATAATCAAATCTTCATTTATTTCCCCTCTCAAGCAGAACTCGTTCCCACCATCAACTGGATTGATATCAATTTCTAAACTTTTTTGTTTTACTGAAGGCATAAATTATTACTCCTTAATAAAGAAGTGAAAACTTCTCACGTGTTTCATATTTTGTTTATATCTTTTATATTTATTTATTACACTAATCACTTCTGTCTGAACACCTGGCTCAACTACAAAAATAAGCTCATGGGAATTATTATATATCAAACTCAAGCCAATTCCAGCTCCACCAGCTTTATCAGAGACTTCATTCCTAGAGATATGAGAATCGATAACCTCTTTTGTAATTGATCCGTAATGATCTACTACTGACGTTAGAATTTTATCCTCTGTATTATAAATTTGAAGTGTTGCTGCTTTGTTTTGATCCAAACTTACATGATCTTTTCTATCTTGTTCTAAAAACTGTTGATCACCTTTCTCATCTGTTGGTGCATTAAATAAAGCATTATAAAGTAATTCATTTATTAACTGACTCAATGTATCTTTTATTTGGCTGAAGCAATTTTCAAATTCTAGTTGTCCCAAAGCCCCTTTAATCGTTTCACTTATTTTTGAGGAATCCTGAATTTGTACCTCTACACCTTTTAATGTTTCTCCTAACATTTCTTGAAGAGATAGAGTTGACCTATTTACGATACATCCTACGAGCTCAGACACTTTCTCCAAACACTCTGGAGTATTTAAACCTACAATATGATAAGGAGGACTACTTTTAGAAAGTATTTCAAAGGCAAACTTTATATTAAAATCATTTGAGGTAGAGACGAAAACGAGATTCTTCGCTAGTTTCTTAAAGTAGTCAAAATGATCTTGTAAGTTTTCTAATAAGGAAATATCGACAATTAAAATATCTTCATTTCCGACGTTGTCGAAATTTGTTACCACTTCGTGTTCAGTCAGGACTGCAGACAATTTTTCAGCACTAAATTCTTCGCTTTTTGACAAAAAATTTATTTTCATATTAATCTCTCATGCAACAAGAGGGATCTTAAATGTAAATTTAGTCCCCTTGTCCTTCTCTGTTTTAACTTCAAGTTTACCATTAAGATTATCCACTGCAACCTTTAAGGCATGCATACCAACTCCACGACCAGAAATTTTGTTGACCGTTTCGCTTGTTGATATATCAGGTTCAAAAATCTTTAAGGCCAAACTTGAGTCATCTAAAGCTTGGTCTTCCGAGTTACCAATATGCTCAAGTTTACTTCTTATTTTATCTAAATCAATTCCTGCTCCATCATCACTCACTATTAGAACAAGTTCAGATTCATCATTATTTAATTCAAACTCAATATGTATATTACCTTCTAGATTCTTTTTCTTTTCAGCTCTAATTTTAGGCGTTTCGATACCATGGTAAACACAGTTTCGAAAAAGATGTGGCAAGGCATTAAAGAATTCATCTAAATGTCTAGTGTCAATTTTAAAGCTGCTCTTTGGTAAATGGATTGGTGCAATCTTTTTATCTAATTCAGATGCGACATCTATAATAAGATCGTTAAACCCAGCAAAATAGGAGTTTAATGACTCTTTTATGAACTCATCATTGAAATTATCGGCAAGGTTTTGGGCCTTACACTTTATAAGAAAGTCTCTAAAGCTTTCTAGTTTTGATAACTCAATTGTTCGCAATTCATCAGGGTTTTCTGAATTTTTATCTCCCAACAATTCACTGGCTTGATTGAAAGTATCAATTTGAATTTTATCCAGTTCATTAAAATGTAGTTCTAACTCTTTTGGATCTCTGATCGAAGTATTTGCTAAATAATCTTCTATTTCATGAAGCTTGTCTGAGATGGATTTCATAGAGAAAACCATCGAACTTCCTTTTAAAGAATGTAAGGTTATCTTAAGCATCGATTCATCAAAATCTTTAAATTTATTATTTCTTAAATCATTAATGGATTTCATTCCAGACTTGAACTCTTTCCTAAAGACATTAAATTGCTTTCGCTTATGTAATATAGAAGTAACCATTTCTACGAATTGAGTTTTTACCTCAAGCTCATCTTTTGCAATTTTTTCTTCAGTTTTGTCAGTTCCTACAACGACAACTCCATTAATTTTTTCACCATCCTTTAATGGATGATATTCAAGAGTGACATATCTTCCATCTTTATCGATGAATTTAGGACCTAGTTTAGCAGCATCGTGAAATGGAATCATATTTTTTAATAAGATCCCCGCCCATTTTTTAAATGAATCTTCATTTTCTATTCCCAATACATTCGTAATAAGATGACCATCCGGAGAAGAGAAAAACATTTTTTCACATATTTTTGTGTAATTTACATTACACTCTAACTTTTCATCAAAAACCACAAGACCTTGTCCAAGACTATTCATCATGGCCTCAAGAAACTTATTTGCTGTTTTTAGGTCTATAGTTCTTTCTTCCACCATTTTTTCTAAGTCTTTGTTATAGACTTCTAACTTTTTGTTCGCTTCTTGCATTTCACGAATTTTTTCATGGTATTTAGAATGAAGACTCACTTCCAAAGTGATATCTCGTATTAAGCAAATCCACAAATCTTCAGTTTCAGATGTTTTCAGTTTTTTAATACTGACTAGGCCAATCCCCTCTTTCCCTTTAAAAGTTTTAAAAGGTATTTCACTAAGTTTTAACTCAGTTTCTTTTCCGGAACACCCATTTGGCATAAAATAAGTGTTACCCTCCAGAAGCTCTAAATAATTATGAACAGGTTTGCCTTTTTTGATTCTTTTAGGACTTACATCTAAAAGAGTTGCTGAAGCACTATTGAAAAAGACGAGCTCTCTTTCAGAGTTAAAGACCCAAACAGAGTCGAGAATGTTCTCAAACAGATCAAAATTCATAAATTATAGTTACCTCTACTAACCTTATCGACATATCGCCGTGATTACTTGAGTGACAAGCTCGGCAAATACTATTTAAATTTCAGGGACTTATCTAGAAAAACTTGGCTGCAACAAGAGTTACATCATCATCAGGCTCAACACCTTCATAATATTTAAAGGCATCACTTAGAATATTATCAACAATCTTACGAGCGTCCTTTTGGGCCATAGTATAAAAGGATTTCATAAACTTTCTTTCACCCCAAATTATTCCTTCAGGATTATATGCTTCAATAACACCATCAGAGAAAAGTAAGAGAACATCATTTGGAGCAATATCGATTGTCTCTGATTCGTAAACGGTGTCAGGCTTATCTCCCAACCTTCGACTAATAGCTTTTGCTAAGGCCTTGACATCTTTTTTAGTGGGTTTGCCATCCTTATATTTATAGATCAAAGGAAAGTTATGACTGGCATTGCTGTACTCTAACGTGCGCTTTTCAGGGTCATAAACGGCTACAAAGAAAGTCATTAAGATTGCATCACCACCTGTCATCTTCACGACTTTATTTAGATAAGTTAAGATTTTATCAGGTGGAACATAGTCTTCATCATCGTGGTCTTCAATATAGTTAACAATTGTTTGGCATCCAGAAGAAACTGAAGCTGTCACTAGAGCAGCAGGGACACCATGTCCGGTAGCATCCCCTACAAAGAGATAGAGTTTACCTTTTGAAAATTTGTATCCCCACCAATCTCCCCCACATTCAGAAGCTGACTGATAATGACCAAAAAGCTCATACTTTTCTTCCTTGACTTGATTAAGAGGAAATAAAGAGTCTTGAACAATTTTAGCTGTCTGGAGTTCACTCTCCATCCGTCCTTTATCCTTCATCTCCATCAAAAAAGTATCTAGTTTACTCGTCATAAAGTTAAAGGAGTTTGCTAACTTTGAAATTTCATCTCCTGACCATATTGAAACAGTACTCTTAAAATCACCTTCTGAGAGTTTCTTAGTTCTATTCATTAACTTATCAAGAGGTCTTGTTATAGTTTGAGAAAAAATTAAGCTAATTATATAAATCAAGACTCCTACAAATAGTCCAAAGATTATCGTCTTAACAATAATAAGTTTGGTAAATTCAAAAGCTTTATTTCTAGAGATTTCAGAAAAAATCATTATTTCAAATTGATTGTTAATTTTAAAAGAGACAAGGAACTCTCCAAGTCCAGGCTTTTCGATCGTCTGAACACCACTCCTTGTTTTATTTTCAATAATCTCGTTAAAAACTGGTTGATAAATATCATAAAAATCTGAATTCACATCTTCGGGGATAGAGTGAATGAGAACTTTCCCATCATAATTGACGATGAAGTCGGTATAACTACTACTTTGAAAAATATCACTCGCAATATTTTCGACGAGATATCTAAAAACATAAACTTTATCCCTAGATTTATTTCTCATTGCGACGAAAAGATGAGGGATCGTTTCTTTTTCAGTTACAATTTTAAAAATACGATCTTCACCAGATTTGATAAGATCATGTAGCTCTCTAAAAACCATTCTATGCTTCCGACGCATTTTTGCAGAGCCCTTGAATCGTCTTTCTAGTTTAGGATTTTGAAAATCAAAACTTTCTTCAAGTAGGTTTTTTCTTCTATTCTTTTTGTAAAGAGTTAAGTCCATGAAGTTTAAATTCTGAGATGAAAACCTTTCAAGCATATCTCTTTGTGAATTTAAATCGTTTTGACCATCCAATGAAGAAAAAAGAAGTAGAGAACTGTTCAGCTCACTACTTAAAAACTTTTCAATAAAGTTGGACTGGCTTTCAATATGTGAAATTGAATTCTCATAAATGTATGCTGTTTTGTCATTTAAAATGAGGTCAATTGTAAAAGCTAAAAATGCGATGAGGCTTATCGTAAAGACAGTTAGCTGTGTTGCTAGAAATTTGAACTTGATAGGAAAAAAAACTGGTCGTTTCAGTTTCTTTTCAAGCTTCTTTTCTTTTTTGTCCTTTTTGTCGTTCATGATCTCTGCAATAAAATAGTGTTATACTAATTATTATAACAAGAAATTAGGAATTTAGAGGATAGATTTCCATGTCCGACGATCAGAGTCAGGTTAAACCTGAAGGAAATGAAAAACCCCCCAAGTTTAAAGTTCAACATACTTGGTCACTAAGGCTTGCTTATCTAATAGCGATAGGTCTTCTCTCATTGTTGTTTATAGATCCGAATAAATTTCTCCCACAACCTGACCCCTTAAAAGGTAGTATCGCAATCGTTTTAGCAAAATCAAACGACGTAAAAAGAAAACATCCAAGGGCCGCAAGTTGGACCTCAGTAAAAAAAGACGACAAACTCTACCCTAATAGCATGCTCTTCACCGGAAAAGATTCTTACGTAAAGATCGCTCTGATCGATGCTTCCATTATAAATCAAGGTCCAGAGTCACTTTTACGTCTCAGAATGGCCAAAAAACGTAAAAAGAAAAAAAAGAAGAAGAAAGTAGATCTCAAGAGCAATAGTCCAGGTTCATCCGATGGTGTTACCACAGGAGATGGCTCAGGAAGTTCTGCTTCCGCCGGGCAAGATTCTCTAGATGACTCATTAGAAGATGATGGTGAGTATGAAGAAGGCTCTGGTATCGCTTTAGAATTAGATGGTGGAAATATTGATATTGAGGCCAGCGAAGAATCCTCGATCAAAAGTATTGCGACTAGAGATACAAAAATTGAAGTATCAGGTGGAACATCTCTTAACCTAAAAAATGCTGAGGGTGGAGGTTCAAGTGAAATTGCGGTCAAAAAAGGAACTGCTAAAGTTAAAACAAAAACAACTCCGAGTAAGGCCGTTTCTGTTACTAAAGGTCAAAAGATTAATACAGAGAAATTAAGGGAAGAGGAAGAAAAAGCTGATCAAGAAGTCGTTGAAAAAATAAAAGCTGAATCCTCTGGTGGGTCTAACTCATTTGGAGATACTGGAAATGTTCAACGGAAAGGAATTGTAGAGATTTTAAAAGAAATTGGGAAAATTATTCTATTCTTAGATTAAAAATAAAAAGGCCTCCGAGTTGGAGGCCTCTTCAAAATTATCAATTTTTTAAATTAATTAATCGTCACTAGCAAGTTTTTCTTCTCTCGCCTTAATAACATCAGCTTGGATGTTTGAAGGACAATCAGCATACTTTTCAAATTCCATAGTATATGTGGCCTTACCTGCAGACATGGATCTTAAGTCTGATGAGTAACCAAACATTTCAGCAAGTGGAACAAGAGCGTTAATAATAACTTCTCCAGTTGGATCAGTTTCAGAGCCTTGGATCATACCTCTTCTTGATGAAAGGTCACCGATAACAGAACCTTGATACTCATCAGGAGTTGTTACTTCAACTTTCATAATTGGCTCAAGAAGAACAGGATCAGCAGCTCTAACAGCTTGTCTCATCGCTTGTCTTGAAGCAATTCTAAAGGCCATATCAGAGGAGTCAACATCGTGTGACTTACCGTCTTTTAAGAAAATTTCACAGTTAATTAATGGGAAGGCAGCAAGTGGCCCTTTATCCATAACGTCTTGGAAACCTTTCTCACAAGCACCGATAAATTCAGTAGGAATAGATCCACCTTTAATTTCATTTTTGAATTTAAAGATTTGATCTTCAGTATCCTTGTCCTCATCACTAAGAGGTCTAAGAAGACCAACAACCTGTCCAAATTGACCTGAACCACCAGTTTGCTTCTTATGAGTGTAATCATATTTCGCTTCTGACCTAATTGTTTCTCTATAGTTAACTTGAGGTGCACCAACTTCAACATTTGCACCATATTCTCTTTTTAGTCTTTCAACATAAATTTCTAAGTGAAGTTCACCCATACCAGAGATACGAGTTTCACCTGATTCTTCATCTGTAAAAACGTGAAAAGTCGGGTCTTCTCTTTGGAATCTAGAAAGACCTTTAGACATTTTTGCTTGCTCGTTCTTGTCTTTACACGAGATTGAAAGTTCAATAACTGGAATTGGAACGTGCATACCTTCACATGAAATATTTGTGAGGTCACTTTCTCCAACAAATGTGTCACCAGAAGCACAGTCCATACCAACAATAGAAATAATATCTCCAGCATGCGCTTCATCGATATTTTCTCTATCATTAGAGTTCATTCTAACCATACGACCAACACGAACTTTCTTCTTTGTTCTTGTGTTGTGAACTGTATCACCTTTATTTAGTCTACCTTGGTAAATTCTAATATAAGTTAACTGTCCAAACTGCTCATCAGTAATTTTGAAGGCCATGAATACTAATGGTTTTTCTGGATCTGGCTCAAGAGATAACTTTTCACCATTATCATCATTTACAGCAGTTGGTTTTTCACACTCAAGTGGAGAAGGAAGGTATCTTGAAACAGCTTCCATAAGAACCTGAACACCTTTGTTTTTAAATGCTGATCCCATATAAACTGGAGTAAGAGCAAGAGAGTTAACTCCAGTCTTAACACACTTATGAAGTTCTTCTTCACTTGGCTCATTACCTTCAAGGTAAGCTTCCATTACAGCATCATCATATTCAGCCACTTTATCAATCATCTCTGCTCTAAGCTCTTCCATTCTTTCGGTAAGCTCAGCAGGGCAATCTTCAATTCTAATATTCTCTCCATTATCACCATCGAAGAAATAAGCTTTCTTCGTAATAAGGTCGACGATTCCTTCGAATCCATCTTCAGCACCAATTGGAAGTTGCATTAAAACTGCGTTGTGGCCAAGTTTTTCAATAAGAGCATCTCTACCCTTAAATGCGTCAGCTCCCATTCTGTCCATCTTATTTAAGAAGGCTAATCTTGGAACACTATATCTTTTCATTTGACGGTCAACTGTAATTGATTGTGACTGAACACCAGACACAGAACAAAGAACTAGAATAGCTCCGTCTAAAACTCTAAGAGACCTTTCAACTTCAACAGTAAAGTCAACGTGACCAGGAGTATCGATAATATTAATTCTTGTATCCTTATCAACACCTTTAGCAAAAGAAGTTCCTTTACCAGTGATACCATCCCAATTAACTGTCGTAGCAGCAGAGGTAATTGTAATACCCTTTTCTTTTTCAAGTTCCATGTGGTCCATCTTGGCTCCGTCGCCACCACCACGAACGTCTTCGATCTTGTGGATCTTGTCACAGTAAAAAAGGATTCTTTCCGTCAAAGTAGTTTTACCAGAGTCAATATGGGCGGAAATCCCAATGTTTCTCGTTTTGGCCATCAATTTCATCGTTTGAACTCCACGATATGTAAGTTAACTATTTAATTATTTATGTAAATTTATGCCGCATATTAATGAAAAGCGGCATAATCGTCAATGAAGAATCTCCTTTAATGGGGAATCTTGAAAAATTTTGAGATTATTTATAAAAGTTAAAACCAAACTATTTTCATAATTGACAAGCCATATTAAAATACCTATTAATTTAGTAAATATAGAGATTTATAAGGAACAGCTAATATGGCAAACGACCTTTCAAAACAAGATCTTTACGAATCAGTTAAAGCACTTGTTGAAGCAGAAAATCACCCTCATATCCTTCTACCCCAACAAAAGCTTTTTACATTATTTTCACTAGCCTTTCAATATCTTTTATTTATGTCCACAAAACAACCTGGTGCCTATGTCATTAGAGTTGAAGATAGCCAGCTAGCAGAGAAGCTTGTTAGGAAGTCAAAAGACCCTTCAACAAGAAAGTTTATGCAAACACTCTCTCTTCCAAGAAAGTTAAAATACGGAAAAAGTGTCTTCTTTTTAGACTTCTTTCACGCAGGATCATGGAACCTTACTAGTGAAATACCAAAAGAAAAGTTTAAGGCTGCACTGATCGTTAAAAATACTAGTTCTAAACCTATGGATGATATCGGTTTCACTGAGCCAGAAACAGAAGATGTTACTGAAAATGAAGACGGCATTTTAAAAGAGGAAGAAACTGTAGAGAAGTTAGCGGCACTCCCTAAAGACTATTATTATACTTCCCTAAAAGAGGCCTCACCTAAAACAGTAATGATTTGGTTTGATGGAGAACTTGAAGGAACTCACTCCATTAATTTTCCTTTTATCAAAAAAGAAAAAGAGCGTGCCTTAAGCGGTGTGACTATATCTAAAGGAGTAGATCTAGAAAATATTGAAAGTTAAGAGATTATTTAAAACTATTAAAGCTATCTTCAATACTTTCTCGCATCCCTTTTAAAACCTTTTCAGCGACCATATTAACTAGACCTTTTTTGGTTTTCATTAGCAGTTAGCCTATATGTCCATGCGCATGAATATACTCTTTAACTTTTTCCCCAAGGAATTTAGAAATCTCAATCACTTGCTCAATTGAGACCTTTACATTGTCAGGTAACATAATATGAAGAGAGATAGAGCTGGGATTATAAAACTTCGTACTTGTTGCCTTTGCAAGACACAAAGAAGTTCTTAGTCCATGACCCTCAACTTCTGCTTGTACAAAGCCAAGATGATATTTTGTTTTAGAAGAAGCGTTACAGATATCTTCCCAATATTTAATGAGGCTAATGTCATTTTTTGTTATAGAACCTAATTCTAAATGCAATCCTTTTTCAGAATCTAGGTATTTTGGACTAAGATATATTTTAGAGAGGTTTTCTACAGAGTAGGCTAACCCTGATTTTGTTATTTTTTCTTCATCAAGATTTTGAAATAAGGCTTCTAACTTCTCACAGAGTAAGTTTTTATCAAACAACTCATAAATTGATCTATTGTGAATACTCTCGTCATAAAAATACTCTTCTTTATCATCTTTCTCTTCAACAATAACTTCAGTTGGATGTACCGAAAGGGCCTCTGACAATTGAAAAAGCTGCTTCATATCCATTGCTGTTTCTGCACTCTCAATCCTCTGATAAGTACGTGTAGCAATATTTGCCTTTTCAGCTAACTGTCCTTGAGTTAGTTTTCTTAATTTTCGAAGGTAGGTCAGCCTTCTGCTGATATCAAATATTACAGATTCCATTATTTCTACTTTTTTTGCTTTTTTATAAGGAGTCTACCAACCCTTATATTTTTGAACTTTCTTTTTCCGTTTAACTTTTACAACTTTTCCATCTACAACTTTCTTCTGAGGGATATTCCAGGTGAATGTGATGTCTTGTTTTAAGGGCCATTGGACAACTTGTGGGGATAATTTAACCTGAAAGAATTTACTCATTGTTATCTTATCAACTGCACACAATACCCCTTTATTTGTATATCTTCTTTCTTCTCCAGTATATCCACCGATATTCTTCTCTACCGGTGTAAGTTCTGAGGAAACAGGAGTCCATTCCATATGAATAAATTCACTTTCATGATTAATGGCCTCGGCTTTCCAAGACTTAAAGTCTGCAGATTTCTTATTGTGACTATCGATTCTAATTTCTGTCATAAAACATGTTTTCTCAGTTGTACTTGGAAGATCATTCAAAAGTTCTTTCTCAATATCAGCTCTTTTTATATACGAATCAATTAAAGGGTATACCTTGATCTCAAAGCTTCGAACGGCCATGGTTTCTTTTTGAATAAGTTCAGATTTAATTTCTTCTGTTGAGAGCGTTTCTGGATTAACTTCTCCAGTTAGAATTTCATAATCTTGAGCTTGTTTTGAAGAGAACATAGAGCAAGAAACAAATGTTGAAAGAATAAAGAGTATTACCAGGTGCTTCATTTATGCTCCAAAAAAATAGTTGATTGTTTTAAAATGGTACCGAGAATGAATCAGCCTTACAACTCCAAAAAGGAAAAGAGGGCCTTGATCAGACTGTCTATGTTTTTAGAAATGTGTGCGACTTGTGTGTAGAAAAGGACGCATTCGAATCCTTTTAGTGGGGTTGGCTAGGTAGGATGTGGGAAAAACTAAGCAGTCTGTCCGATCAAGGCTCTTATTAGGTACCAACCTGTTATTAGTACTTATTGCGAAGTCCGTGCCAAGTTTTAGAACCTTGCCCCTACGTACTTAGGGGCAGTTATGATGATATTTTCTGGGGCCAAAAGAAACCAAAGTATCAAAACGAATCACGCACCGCTTCATCAGGAGCTGTTTGGCACTGATTCGAAAAAATTGAGGGGCACTGAGTTAAAAAAGGAGTCCCCCTAGGTATTTGGCAACTTGGGGGAAGCCTAAAGACCTTAAGGGACTCCTTTGAGGTGTTATTCACCGGGAAATAAAAACACACTCATTCGACGACTGGTATCAAACGATTGTCGCCAACAATATGAAAGCTTTTAGAGTTTTTAATATTTCGAAATGGAGAGGTTAATTCATAGTTAATTTTCATCGTTGCCGCTGCAACTGGGTTTTCTTTAGACCCCATATTGCTGATCGCAACCAAGCTAGAAGTAGCATTAAAACCAAAACCCCAAAGTACAGAGATATTTGAAGCATCAATATTTATTCCAGTAAGGTATTTTCCCTTTCCTTTAAATGATCCTCCAGCCTGATAAGTAACTCCATAGGTAAATGAAACTACACTTATACCCATCAGGTTTTTGTACTCAACCTTAAACTTCCTCATCTTAGGTATTGACCAATTTTCCATTTGATACATGGCCGTTGCTGTCCCATTAACATCAGGAATCACACTAACTGGTGTCACATGACTAGAAGTACTCGTTGGAGCACCTGCTGTTACGATATTCCAAATTCTTCTACCATAGGCGAGCATACCGTCTCCGACCATAGTGATGAGACCATCATCTACTTCTTCTTTATCCTCAATTGTGGTTGCATCTATGTCTATTTCATCTTCTATACGGTCTTTATCATTAGAGCTAATTTCAGTAATTTTGATTTTTTCAACCGTGTAATACATCTCTTCTAAAGACTTCTCTTCAGAGGCGTTTGCAGAAACGCATATTAAAAATAAACTTAGTGTTACAAAAATGTTTTTCATATTTCTCTCCTTAGTTTGTTGATCCACAATTAGCTTAAAATTTTTAAAATTTTGATTATTCAAGCTAAGTCTAGAGAAGTTTCACTTGCTCCCACCTTTTTAAATTTTTGGGAGCGCCACGCTCCTGTAATCTTTTCAAAATGGGAGCAAAGTTCACTCAACAGGGCCAAAAGCATGTATATTATGGTTCAAAGGAGCATAAGTGACCGAAAATATTGAAATAAATGATCCTATTCAATGGATCCAAGATGAGTACTTTAGACGTAAAGAGCTAGACACGTCCTACTCGACTCGTTCTTTTTCAAAAGTTCTTGGTGTCTCTAGTGGGAGGCTTTCAGAGCTATTTTCTGGAAAAAGAAACTTAACTCTAAATATGGGTGAGCGTTTTGCTGATGCACTAGGAATGGACCCAGAGACTGAGGAAAAGTTCAAAAACTCAATCATCGATCAGAAACAGAAAAAAAGTAAGAGATCTCGTTCATTTAATAACCTAAAAAAAGATGATGATAAAAACTTTAAAAGGTTAAATCAGGACATATATAGTTTAATTTCAAAACAACAGTATTTTGCCATTTTAAATCTCATGAAAACTTCTGATTTCAAGAATTGCTCAATTTGGATTGGAGGCCGCTTAGATATTCCCCCGGCCACAGTTGTGAAATCAATTCAACTCATGAAAAGAGTTGGTGTTTTAAAAGAAGAAAATGGAAAACTAGAAAGAATCCATAAGAAGTATCGAACTTCAGATAATATTGAATCCCGGGCCATTAAGTCAGCTCATAGAGAAAAACTTCAACATGCTCTCGTTAGCCTGGAAACAATCCCAGTAGAATTAAGGGATATCACCTCAATGACTTGTCCAATCAAAAAAGACAAATTACCTGAAATTAAAAAGCTAATAAAAGAATTTAGAAGAGGACTTTCCCAGTTTATGGAAGAAGGAGATAGTGATGAAGTCTATAACCTTAATATTCAACTAGTCCCACTTACAAATGTAAAAGAAGAAGCGAGATTTAACCAATGAGAAACTTATTTGTAATGATCACTTTGATGATGACTTTCGTTGCCTGTCAACCTAAAGAGGTTCACCATAACAATACAGTTTATGTTCCTCAAGCAATCAACCACGGAGATGAGACTGGAAATGGAGGGGATCAAGTTGTTGTAAATTTTAAATCAAGCATACAAGAAGTTATTGAGTTGATTGAAGAAGATGGATCAATCGATATTGATACAGAAAAATTAAAAGAGATGCTTGCTGATGACAAAGAAGAAAGACTTATCATCATTTCAACTAATGAAGTTCTTATAGATAAATTTGGTGAAGAAAAAGAGGCCTTAAACTTTCCACAAGGAAAGTCACCCACTGAGTCTCCTATCGTGACCATTGATAAAGAAGAGCAGGACAATCCTCTCATTATTTTGAATAGAAATGCTTGGTTGGAACATTTAATAAATAATTTAGATATTAGACTTCTCGTTTTTCACGAAATTATTCCTGTGATGGGTAAATTAGATGACGATGGCTCAATGTCTAGGAAATTTAAAAAACTAATTCAAAATAGTAGGTTACGTGACCTTTCGAGAGTTCATGGTAGAAGAGTAGAAACAAGGATTCCTGAGCAAGGCTATCTTGGAACTATTTTAAGTAATCCTGAGCTGACAAAAGGTTTAGATAAACTAGAAAAAGATCTTAGAGAGCAAACGGGAAGAGATCAAATCATTGGGACCTTTGTCTTCGATGTTGAGTTCTACTATGTCCCAGAGCTAAGAGGTCGTTATCAATTATACAGAGATGGAGTAAACCTAAGACGTACGACTACTTACTCTTATCCTGTTGAACTTAGTCAAGAAGATGGTTCAGTTGTTACAAAACTATTGATGGAAATTAAGAAAGAAGAATTTGAGAGACTTCCTCTTAACGATAAAATCTTAGAAACTTTTATTGCTCTTCTCCACTTGAGAGAAGCTGACTTAGATTATTTAGAAATGGAAGAACTAATAGACTTGGCAAACAAGCTCCTACCAATTCCTCTCCCCGTAAGAAATCCTCGTAGAACAAATTAAATTTCATAAAAAATTATTAAATAGAACCAGCAGGTCTTGAAGGCCTGTTTTTTTGTTTCCAAAAGGTGGGAGTTTCAGGGAGCAGTCCAAGATTCTTTGTGTTTTTACAATAAATAATTAAAAATCTTTTTTTTGAAGTACAAATAATTATTGATGTAAAAACTTAACAAAGGAAACAAAATGAAAAAAATGTTGTTATTGATTTTAGTACTCTTTTCAACCTCGGTATTCGCACAAGACGGAGATGTCGCTGATAAAAAAGAAGTACTTATCATAAAAGCAAAATGTACTATTGGTGGAAATATTAATATCAAAGTAAGAGGACTAGAAACATTTGGAACTCTCGGTACTCGTAAATTAACTGCGAATGTCCCATACTTTGATAACTGTAATGATGTTCTTATGGGTTTCAATCAAACTGTAAACAGAGGTCTCAATCAAGTAAACGCTAAAGTTTATTCTAAGAAATGGAGAACAAGGCAAATGTCTGGGAATAGATTAATCTGTAGAACATATCAAAAAGATACTCTTCTTGTTGTGTTTCCAGATTATCCAGAGCTTCGATTCATGAACACAAAAGAGT
>JAGSHI010000165.1 GCA_023954635.1 Bacteriovoracaceae bacterium | reverse complement strand
TTTGGAAGTATCGTTTTTACACTAATCTCAAGAGGAGTCTCTGAAGATTACATACTTGAAAAGATGCTCGCAGGAGAAATGAAACCAGAAGTCTTGTTTGTAAACGAAATCGAAAAGGCAAGAGAGTTTATTCGTCTTGCTGGTCCCGCTCTCGAT
The DNA here is from genome assembly GCA_023954635.1 of Bacteriovoracaceae bacterium. GTDB lineage: Bacteria > Bdellovibrionota > Bacteriovoracia > Bacteriovoracales > Bacteriovoracaceae > M0603. The sequence continues at coordinate 6,832 of JAGSHI010000165.1, read as the reverse complement.
ATAACATACAGCTTGAAAGATAAGTCGGAGTATAACCTTACTCACTTTGCTTCAGAGAATAATCTTGAAAACCTTTTAGTTCAACTTATAAACTCAAAAGCTAGTCTAGAGCACCGGAGTTCGATCGGAACTCCCATTGAAATTGCTGCTGAGAACGGATTTACAACTATTGTTGAAAAACTATTGTCTGCTTCTCATCCAAGTTTTGGGAATGAGGCGATTAATAGAGCATTAAAGGGAGGGCACTTTAATTTGGCTAGTCAACTTTTAGATGCAGGACTTAAACCAGGTAATTACTCACACCTCATTTCCCTAGACTTTAAAAAGAATAGTTACTCAAACAGTATTAAGAGATATCTTGTAAGTGGATCAATTCTGGATCGAGGATACATCAATTCTCCTGCAAAAAGGCTGATAGAGGAAGGGAGAGGAGCAGAAAGAATTGAATCAACTGGTAATAATGTAATGTTTACTTATTTGTTGTTACCTCATTTCTCAGAATCTTCATATAACTCTTCTAATCGAAAGTATTTATCAAACGTTGCTTGGAAAGTTTGGAGTAACTGGAACTTAGTTGGTGACGAGTTCTTGGTAAATAAAATGGATCAAAGTTTACTTTCCTACGCACTTCATTCTTATAAATCTCCAGGAATTAAAGTTTTAAATTACTGGAATATAATATCTAGCTCTAGGCTTAGAAGTTTGTGGGGACAGGTCGATAAACTTGGAATGGTACCTATGCATTATGCTTTCATGACGAAGTCAGGACAGCCTAGTAAAAGCGAAGTGAAGAAAATGATTTCATACGGTGCAGATGTAAATCATATTAACAATATGAATGAATCTATACTTCATATGATTTGTAGGTTTGGAAATTACAAAATGGCAAAGTACCTCATAAAAGGACCTTTCATAGGCAGTCGGCCAAGATTTGATTATAAAAGATTGATTAATCTTACAAATTTAAAAGCGGAGTCTCCACTGGTTCTTGCAAAACGATCAGGGAACAAAAGTCTAATTAGTCTTCTAAAAGCATATGGGGCGACAAAATGAAAAAAATAATAATACTCGTCTCGCTTCTTTTTGTATGTCACGCAGAAGCCTTCATTCAGAGACTTCAAGAAGATGATCTTTTAAACTTAACTAGATTTGATGAATTGGGCCAGGATCATGGTGCTGTTTACATAACAAACCTTGAGCACAAACCTGGTATTCTGGAGCTCACATTTGAGTTACCAAGTATTCCTTACTTTTCTAACTCAGTATCTATTCCAAGAGGACCAGGGAGTTTTGATAATATTTCAAATATGAGCGATATTGGTAGGCACAACATTCAGTGGAAGTTGAGTATTTTAAACGATACTACTGTAAAAATGAATATCACAGGCAAGAAGGGAACAGTTTATAATCTCTATTTATGGATAAAAGAAAATAAAACATTAAGACCATATTTTGAAAACGAAATCGATCTTGGAAGTATTGAAAATTTCGGATGGCAACCGAAGTCATCTTCATCGTATATTCAACAAGCTAAAAAAATATTCTTAAAATACTCGTGTCCTTCTGGGAAAATCAAAAAAACGATTTGTCCAGGGAAACCAAAAATACCCTACTACAGAATCAATGACTGTTGGGAAAACGTAAGTAATGCAGAATGGAATGAACTGTATTCACATATGCCAAAACTTTCTAATGTAAATGCTCAATTCTTGTCTGATAGTTTATGTCTTGAATTGGCTCCTAATCATGATTTAAGAAAGGGTCTTAGTATAATGGCCATGCAGAGGTTTTATTTTGGTGATGGTATATCAGAAGTAATTATTCCGGCCCATATATGGAGGAAATATGAAATTCTTCTTTAGTTTAATTCTCTTTCTTTTTTCAAGTATGTCTCATGGAGAAGTTTATGAACTTGGCTCTCGAGGTGGATATGTTGACTACCTTACCTCTATTGATATTCAAGAGAATTCATATGCTTTCACTCCTGTAGGTAAGATGGAAGTGAATGGAGTTTTTTCAAAAGTAATTCTTCATAAAACTGAAGTGAGAACTCTTAAAATGGACAATTGTGATTTTGACGAGAGTGATTTTTCAAGAGCAAATATTGCTAATTCAGATATTGAAAACTGTGTTTTTAGAAATACTGTCTTTCATGGAACTTCATTGAAAAATTCAAAATTAATACATTCTGAATTCCATGATTCCGACCTAAGTTATTCAGATGTAAGGGGAGTCGACTTTAGTGGAACTCTCATTGGAAACTCCAATGTCTATGGAGCAATATTTAACTCTAAAACAATTCTTCCCTTTGGACATGCTGAAGCTCTAAAGAGGGGAATGATTTATACAGGTAATTAAAATGAAATATATAATTCTATGCTTTTTATTCTATTGTTTGCCAACCTATTCGTATTCCGGAATTTGGTGGCAATCTAAAAACTTATTTGGAGCAGTTGTTAAAGATGAGCAGGTAAGTGGAAGGGCATCCAAATCAGGGTTACGAAAAGTTGTCCTCACAAATGTGGTGTTTGACGATTATGACTGGAAAAAACTAGAGTATAGTGACGTCTACCTTAAAGATACTAAATATTTAAATGGAGTTGGACACAATTCTTTATTTGTTCAAACTCAACAATATTTTACATCATATGAAAAAATGACTCTTGGGAAATTTGAAATAAGAAATTCCAATTGGACTTATGGTGAAATAACAGATTCTAGCATCTCAGAAATTGTGCTTTTTGAGTCTAGAGTTGATAACTTGAGTTTTGATAATGATCAAATTCAAAAAGTGAATATAGTGGGTGGAAAGCTAAATATCTTCAAAATTCAATACTCTAAGATAGAGAACTGGGTATTAGCTGAATCTCAACTTCAAAACGGAAAATTGTACGAAGTTGAACTTGGTAAAATTAACTTTAGAAAAGTTGAAATGAAAAATCAAAGTTTCAGGAATGTATATGTCAAAGATTCAAGGATCGCCGATTTTAAATTTAATAATGGGGACATGTTAAACTCTGTTTTTGAGAAATCATTAATTTCATTTCTTGATATTAAAGAATCAAACCTTCAAGGAATTAAATTTAAAGGCGGAGAGCTCTCAAGGTCACACTTCTTGGATAATAATATGAGAGGAGCGAAGTTTACAGATTTAACCATTAAAAATACGACTTTTGAAAAAGTTGACCTAGAAAATGCAACTTTTAAGAATGTGAAGTTCATAAATTCAAAATTTGTAGGAACGACATTAGATAACGTAAAATTTGAAAATGTATCGGGACTTAACTAAGTTAAAAATGCTAAATTTGACCAGTAATTCTGAAATGCTTGCTCAGGAGAAGTTTTTTCTAATAGAAACTTTGTTCCAGGTCTCATTTGAACAAGTATAGATTTCCCAACAATACTAAGTACTCCCACTTTTGGATAACCCCCAATCGTCTGGCAATCGTTGAAAAGAGCAATAACTTTTTTGGGATTAACTACTTGTAGGGAACCAATGGCAATCGGCTCTGATGGAAGTACTTCTCCTTTATAGTGCAATCCACTCGAAGATAGATAAGCTCCCATACGATCAAACTTGTTTTCCTTTTGTAGCTCTATATCTCCATCTTTGAAAAATTCAGATTGATATGTTGGGAAATAGGGGACCCTCTGAAATCGCCTTTCCACAAACCTAAATTGTTCAGGAATCATTTTACTTCCACATCGATTACATTCTTCAAACTCAAAAACAGTTTCATTTATTCTTGGAAATATCGGACGTTCTCTTCTTGGAAGGGATACACTTTGTAGGTAGCTAGGCCTTTTAAATCCACCTTCGACAGAAATGTAAGCTACTTGACCAGTACGTGGGCCTTTGGAAATAACAATTGTTCCTTTTGAAAGAAAATAAGTTTTACCAGGAGGAAGAGGAGTGCCTTTCGCTGTTTGGAAGTCTAAGTCTGCTCCAGTTATAGATAGGTGTGCATTTTCTGTTAATTCAAACTCAAGCCCTCCCAAAATAATTTCTAGGACAGGAGTAGATGAAGGGTTTCCTAAAAGGTAATTTGCCCATCGATGGGAAAGGTCATCAAGTGGGCCAGCTTTGCTAAAGCCTTGTTCTCTGGCCTGTTTTCTACCAAGGTCTTGTAAAGAAACACCCGCGTGTGGGGAATTTAAGAGAAGACTCATTATATTTCCCCTCCAAGTCTAATAAATTCATCTCTAGAAATTGGATTAAACTTTACTTTTCTACCTATCTTAAGAGGATAAGAAAGCTCACCATCTTCGTCGATGATATCAATTGGTGTTTTTCCTATTTGATGCCATCCACCGGGGCTGTTTAAGGAGTAAATTGCGGTTTGGTCTTCAGCGATGGCAAGAGTTCCTGACTTTACTTCTCCATCGATATTTTCTTTTCTACTTAGATTGAGTCGAGGATCAATTTTACCAAGGTATGCAAAACCTGGTAAAAAACCAATAGAGTATACATCATAAGTTTTTTCAGAGTGAATCTGAACGATATCTTCAATTTTTACTTTTTTCTTTAGAGCTATAAAGGGGAGGTCTTTTCCTACTTCTGGATCATAATAAATTGGAATCTCAATGATGTTATCTACAGAGTCCCTTAAACTAACAATTTTCATTTTTGTTAGAAACTGAAGTAACGTTTTTTCAAAAACACTAGGATGATAAGTTGTAGTAAAAGGAATCTCAATATAAATAGTCTCGTAGGATGGAATGATAATACAGTTTTCAAAATTACTTTCTTTCTTTAAGGCTATCCATGTTTGTGAGATAGATTCTAATAGATTATCTCCCGAGACTCTTACTAAGAATGAAAATTCACTTAACTGCCTTAGTTCATATTTCATTAATCAACCTAGAGATCTCTTCAATATTTTCAATGAGAACTTTATTGTCACCATGAATACAGATTGTTTGCCCACTTAATAATATTTTTTTATCTGAATTTGTTTTAATCTTTTCCTTCGAAAGGATAGAGAGAAGTTGAGCTTTAATGTCCTCAAAATTATCAAAAACAGCTCCATTCTCTTTTCTCGAAACAAGTCTAGATTCTTCATTGTATAGTCTATCTATAAATACCTCTTCAAAGACTGGAACCTCAAAACCAAGAGGGGAGTATTGTCCTATCAGTTTAAGATCTTCTGAGATTTCACCTATAGACTCAAAAATCGTTTTTAATAAAGGTCGAGACCTCATCATGTCATTGTATAAAGCTCCATGTGGTTTTACATGTTGTAAATTTCCACCACGACTTTCGACAACTTCGTTTAACCATTCATATTGTCTTTGAATAAGTTCTTTTATATCTGAAAAAGATAACTCTATTGAAGTACGGCCAAAATTATCTCTATCCTCATAAGAAGGATGGGCTCCCAATTGGATATTGTTTTCTAAGCAAATGTCGATAGTTTCAATAATGTGATCTTTTGTTCCTGCATGAGCATTGCAAGATATATTGGCAAGGTGGATATGAGGAGCAAGGGCGAAGGCAACATTTTTACCTTTGTAGGTTTGCTCTTCTCCTAAATCTGCATTAAGTTTCATTCTCTCTATTTTAAGGTATTATATTGTAATGGAAAGACTTTATATTTTGATTGATGACGATCAGCTGATTAGAATGACGTGGGAATTTAAGGCCAAGTCTTCAGGTGTAAAAATTAAAGTTTTTGCATCTCCGGATGAGTTCTTTGATTGTTCAGATACTCTTCCTAAAGATAGTTTTATTTATATTGATTCAGACCTTGGCAATGGGGTTCTTGGTGAAGAAGTAGCGAAAGATATTCATGCACAGGGATTCTTAGATATCTTTTTATCTACAGGTAAGGAAGCAGACCAATTAGACTACGATAAATCAATAATTAAAGGAATAGGTGGCAAAGAGCCACCTTTTTAAATCTCTTCTAGTTTCTTGTCGCTAAAATCTGCTAAAAATTGACGATAATCTAAAACAGTTTCTTGTGTTAAAAACTCGAGAAGGTCATGTCTATGAGGCATTACATCGTATAGTAATTGCTCAAGAGAGAACTGAATTGTTTGCATACTGAGATACAACTTAATAAAAAATTGCATATCACCCAAATTCCAGTGTTCTACTAATTCCTCTACATCTTTATGGTTCTCACATGCTTCACAACCTGAGCACGTTCCACCGTTCATAATATAATTAAGATGAAGTTGAGTTTGAGCAGCGATAACCATTTCTCTATCTTGGCCACCTTCTGAAAACTTATCTATTAATTCTAAATAGAGTTTTGGGTTTTCGTTCATGGTAATAAACATATGCTCATAGAAAGTGGCATATATTGAGGCAAAAATAATATCTTCTAAAAGGTATTCCATTAACTGGCGGTCACTCTTAACTGTTCCTTCAAGGTCTTCAAGTGCTCTAATCGCAAGAAGAAATGGGAAGTTTGGATCTCCTTCAAGCCTTAAAAAATAGGGAGCGAATGGATTATCCTGGCCCTCTCTTGAAGTAGTTGGGCCAATAGCCCCAATAAATTTTTTCATAAGTGACATGACCGACATCCTTGTTTGGTCTGTTTTTATTATATATCAATACTGTTTGGGATGCGAAATCAAGACAAGAATTATCAGTTATTTTGCCTTGATTACCTCCTCAAGCTCTAGATCGGTATTTCGCTTGATAGAGTTTATAAGAAAATAAATTATACCCATAACCATGACCATCATAGGTACAGTTATTACCGGAAAACTTAAAAGAGTCATTTTTCCTAAACTCTCATTGAACTCCGTCGACCCCGGCTCGCCTTGGAGAACATAGACCGCGAGAACGAAATTTAACAAAGCAGAAAGAAAGAAAGTGCCT
>JAGSHI010000097.1 GCA_023954635.1 Bacteriovoracaceae bacterium | reverse complement strand
TAGCGTTTTAATTTAAGGGACGATAGTTACTTCAGTGGACTTGTAAGCAGGTGTTTTTGAGTGCGGATCAAGATCCCTAGAGATGAGTACATTACACTCAGGAAAGTACATTACAGAGTTACCTTCTTTAACATCAAACTCTTTTACAAGTATGTTTGCCATTCTACTCGTTTGAGATTTTACTGTGACTTTTTGATCTTGGGATAAGTTTAATCTTTTCATATCAGCTGAATTCATCAAAATAACATCTCTTCTCTCTATCCCTCGAAATGAATCTTCTTCCTCATAGACAACAGTATTGTATTGACCTTCAGACCTCACACTCATCATCGTTAAGGTTTCTTTATCCTTTCTTTCAAAAGGAATACATACAGAGAACTTTGCTTTTTCATTATCTGTATAAAACTTAGGTGTATTTATGAGACGATTTGGAATTGTGAATTCTTCTTTTGTCTTTTCAATCGTTTCAAGTTTCTCCATACCAGGAATTGTCTTAGAAATAAGAGATCTAATGTTTTGATGAGAGTTCATTTCCTTCCAGTCTATTGGACCTTCAGTAAAAATTTGCTCTCCAATCCTAGCTATAATTTCAGTCTCACTCTTAAGAGCTTTTATTCTTTTTGGACCACCGTCACTTAAGCGGACAAAGTTGAACATAGATTCTTGAGTTGTTTTTTGTTGTTCTTCATCCCTGGCAAGTACAGGAAGGATTATAGTCTCTTTCCCTCTTGCAAAAATATGCCCTTGATTTAAATTTGTGTTCATATATAGAAGAGTTGGGATTTTCGCCATGGCCCTACTAGCATAAAGAAGGTCAGGGTTTGAGCCATAAAGATTTCCCCCTAAACACCAAGCAAAATCGACTTCACCCCTATGACTTGCTTCCATACAGGCCATAGTGTCGTATCCCTCCATCTGAGGAAGTTTAAAACCTAGTTTCGTTAAGTTTTTAAAGACTACTTCTTTTAGCTTTGGAGTGACCCCCATTGTTCCCATTCCTTGGACATTACTATGTCCTCGAAGAGGAAGAAGTCCTGCATTCTTTTTTCCAATCATACCGCGACATAGAGCAAGGTTAACAATTGACTTAATATTTCCAACACCATTCTTATGATGAGTCATTCCCATCGTCCAAGAAAAGACTGTGTTCTCTGACTTTGAATACAGTTCAGCGATACGACAAACTTCATCTTTCTTTATACCTGAATCCTTTTCTATTTCACTCCACTCTAGATCTTGAAGATACTTTTCTAACTTCTGAAATTCTTCAGTGTAGTTTTCAATAAACTCGCGATTAATTAGTTGATTCTCAATGAGATATTTCATCATCCCATTGATGAGGGCCATATCCCCACCGATATGAGGTTGAATATACTCATCAGCAATTTCAGTTCCAAACAGAAGTGATTTTATATTTGAAGGCACTTTAAATTTAACCAGTCCTGGCTCCTTAACGGGATTAACCACAACAACTTTCGCACCTTTCGATTTAATATTCATTAACGTGGTGAGAAGTCTAGGATGATTCGAACTAGGATTTCCTCCGATTAAAAAAAAGAGATCTGTATTTTCCACATCTTCTAAGGAGAGGGTCGCTGTTCCTGAACCTATCGTTTGAGAAAGCCCTACTCCACTGGCCTGATGACAATAGTAAGAGCAATTATTAACATGATTCGTTCCAAACACTCTGGCCAAGATTTGAAGTAAAAAACCTGCTTCATTAGAGGATCGACCACTAAAGTAAAAAAAGGATCTCTTAGGATCAGTCTCTTTCATTTTTATTGAAACTTTTTCAAAAGCTTCTTCATAAGTTATTTTTGAAAAGTGAGTATCTGTATCTTTGGCATAAAGAGGAAAAGGAATTCTTCCTAATGAATCAAGCTCTCTTGAACTTAATTTTCCTAATTTATTAATCGATATTTTTTTGAAAAACTCTTCTTTAATAGGCCCTTTCATATCTGACTTCATGGCCTGCAAAGTCTTCTTACAAAGTTCAGGAAAGTGACCTAACTCATTTGTCATTCCACCTTTTTGTCCACCCATTCCAAGAGCGCAGGTCTTACAGGTGTTCTTTCTAAGCATTCCCTTTAAAAGTTTAAAGAACCCCAAACTAAAGAACATTTTGAGGGCGTAGATAATGGAGTGAAAACCACCAACTGAATTAACTTTTTTCATGATGAGATAGTAACAAACAGATATTCGTATTGGTACTTAGTTGTTATCCGCGCAGCGCAATAACAAGCATTAACTAACGGACGAGAACCTTTAATCCGGTTTTATTTGAAAACTCATTCGATAACCTCTCTAAACCTTCCTTATCCATTCCTTTTAACCAGTTAACTTTATAGTCAAAGATAAGTTCATGGTTTCCTCTATTCTCCCTATGCCATGAACTAGGATAGGGTCTTGAGGGAGTATTGAATTGAACGAGATTAGGCTTCATTGATTTCATAATATCGAAAAACTTATCGAACTCTTTTTCTAACATAGGCATAAGCATACATTGAATTTCGAGCTCCCCCTGATACTCTTCACGAAACTTTAGGATGCCCTCCACAATTGAGTCAAAAGTGACTCCTTCAGCAGGACGATTCATTTTCCTCATGAGTTCATCATTTGGCCCATCAAGTTTTACGGTAACTTTATCTAATGATTTTAAAGTTTCTCTTACCTCAGGTATAAAGAGCAAAGTAGCATTTGTTAAAATATTTTGAGGGATCTTAGGGGAAAGAAGTCTAATACCTTCAATCATCTCACCTAAATTTAAAGCAAGAGTCGGCTCTCCAGAGCCTGAGTAAGTAATAACATCGACATGGATATTATTATTTAAAACTTCTTTATAGTCGTTTAAAACTCTCTCGGTCTCAACATAATTGGCCCTTTCCATTGTTACATTTTGGATTTTACCAAGCTGGCAATAGATACAATCGAAGGAACAAATTGAGGTTTTAAAGAGAGGGTCAATCCCCAAGGACTGGCCAAAACGCCATGACTTTACTGGCCCATAAACGGTTTTCTTATTAATTTCTTCAAAGGGTTTTTCACTCATAAGGATTATTAGCATATATATTGAAACAAAAAAAGCCCCTCATTTGAGGGGCCTTAATATGACAAACACACTTTAAAAGTTTAAGCCGCGTCCTTGACGATATCCTCATCATAGTCAGTCCATGCCTGTTCGACATCCAGGATGACAAGGTTTGAATCTTTACCGTGATTACGGTGAATTCTATTTTTAATTTTTTCTTTTTGTTTTGATACTTGTTTTTCAAGCTTCCTAGTCGCCATATCGAGTGTCTTGTACAGACAGTCGGAATGAGCTACAGCATGATAGTTTAGTTTAGCGCCTGAAATCAGAACTTCAGCATAATGCTCATTGTTCTTCACATAGCAGGTCCACTTAATGTGATCTCCTCCATTAAAGTATTTTCTAAGTTTTTCAGTTTTCTCCTCTATTCTCGAATCGAGAGAGGGAGTGTGATCTAGATGCAGGAAGGTAATAGTCACTTTCATAAATACACGTTCTCCTAGAAGGTTAAATATTAGAGCTTTATACTCGTGAAATTCCCGGTATTCTGGCCGTTTCTCCTCTTCGGGAATCTAAAAAAAAACTTTGCTTATTTTACCTTACGTTTGCTCGATGACAGAATTCCAAGGGCTTCCCTGTACTTCGCAACCGTCCTTCGGGCCACTTTTACGTCTTCCCGACTCAAAAGTTCGGCAATTTTCTGATCTGACAGCGGTTTCTTAGTATTCTCATTATCCACTAATTCTTGAATTTTTAGCTTCAATACTTGGCTAGAAATGTCTATTCCACCGTCTTTTCCACCGACTCCGGTATTGAAAAAGTACTTCAATTCGAACAATCCAATTGGGGTATGCATGTATTTGTTCGTAGTCACACGAGATACTGTGGACTCATGCATTCCAATTTCTTGGGCTATATTTTTGAGAACCATTGGCTTCAAATGCCGAGGTCCTTTTTTGAAAAAATCTTGTTGTTGAGCAACGATGGCCTTAGCCACTTTATTAATTGTACGTTGTCTATTTTGAATCGATTTAATAAGCCACATAGCTGAACGTAATTTGTCTTGAACATAATCTTGTGCTTGCTGGTCAGCACCAGTTTTTAACATATCTTTATAAAGCTGAGAAATTCGAAGTCTTGGTACACCTTCATCATTCACTTGAACAACAAACTCTCCACCAATTTGTTTTACATAAATATCTGGTACAACATAATGAGTATCGTTATTCGAAACTAGTCTTCCAGGCTTAGGATGAAAGTTTTGAAGTAACATTGAAGTATCTTTAATTTGTTCTTCAGAAACACCAAGAGCTTTTGAAATTCCCTTAAAGTCTTTCTTTTGAAGATCATCTAAATGTTCACGAATAATTTTTTCAAGTAATGGAGAACGTTCTTCTTGGACCTTTGCTTGTACAAGTAAACATTCAACTAAGTCTCTCGACCCACATCCAACAGGATCTAGCCTCTGAACTTTTCCTAAAATATCCTCTGAGTCCTCTCTCGAAAACTCTGTCTTCGCAATAAGGTCATCAAATTCAACTTCAAGATAACCATCGTCATTTATGTTATGAATAATTTCTGTTGCAAAATCAATTTCATCTTCTCTAAAGTCATCCATTCTAAGTTGCCACTCAAGATGTTCTGCAAGTGACTGCCCCTTAGAAACAATATTTTCATAGTTAGGCATCTCATCAAAATCTTGAGTTGCCATTGAAGGTGGTGTTGCTGAGTTAGAATCAAATGATTCTACATATGATTGCCAATCGAAATCGTCTTTTTGAACGACTCCTGGTTCATCAAAGTTGTCTGATGTTGCTTCCCTATGATCACCTTCAAGTTTTTCGAGTTTGTAATCCTCTTCTGAACTCTTAGAGTCATCACCACCCATCTCTTCCAGCATCGGATTCTCAACCATCTCTTCCGCAATTACATTTGTCATTTCCAAATGCGTGAGCGTGAGAAGTTTGATCGCCTGCTGAAGCTGTGGCGTCATCATTAGGTTTTGAGTTTGTGCAAGTCTTTGATTCAGTTTGACTGCCATAATTCCACCTTAAGTGTTTGCGAATTACATCCTGAATTCTTCTCCGAGATAGAACTTCCGTGCTCTTTCGTTTCCAACTATTTCATCTGGAGTTCCACTAACAAGTAGTTCTCCACTATTCATAATGTAAGCTCGATCAACAATCCCTAGAGTTTCTCTAACATTGTGATCAGTAATAAGGACTCCAATATTCCTTTGCTTTAGAGCTTTGATAACCTGTTGGATATCACTCACAGCAAGAGGATCAACTCCGGCAAAAGGTTCATCCAAAAGAATAAACTTTGGCTCTAGAGCTAGGGCCCTCGCAATTTCCACTCTCCGTCTTTCACCACCTGAGAGGGACGAGCCCTTAGAAGTTCTTATATGTCCTAACCCAAAATCATCTATTAGATTATTGAGTAAATTTTTCTTTTTGTTTTTAGGAAGCTTTCTGTTTTCGAGAACACTAAAAATATTCTCTTCAACTGATAGGTCCCTAAAGACTGAAGCTTCTTGGGGCAAATAACCCACTCCCTGCAAAGCTCTTATATGTATCGGAAAAGTTGTAATCTCTTCTCCGGATAACTCCACTTTTCCTTCATCGGCCTTCACAAGTCCTACTATCATGTAGAAACATGTCGTTTTCCCAGCACCATTAGGCCCAAGCAGTCCGACGATTTCTCCTTGTTCCACCCTGACACTCACGTCTTTAACGACTGTCCTGCCGGAATAAGTTTTTTTCAAATTTGTTGCTTCCAAATAAATTGCAGTCACGAAATAAAATCCTTCTTATCTCAAAATAATATTAGTGTTGGCGTCATCCACCTCAACTACTTCATTGTTTTCACGAAGAATAATCCTGTTTCCCTTGATCACATCACTTTGTTGATAGACCTTTGGAAATCCTGTGAGGATAATTTTATCCTCGGCCATTACACCTTCTAACTTTTCTGCATAGGCCTTCCTTAAATAGGAAGTCCCGGAGAGGACAACTTTTTCCTCTAGTTTCACATCGTCATTTAAGACGAAATACTTGAGCTTTTTGTTATAGTTCTCGAGATATATCTCTCCCCTATGTGAGGTCGCCTTAAATGGTTGTTTTTTAAGGGTAACTTTCTCATTTAAAGTGACCAACATTTCATTCAATTTCAAATACATTCTATTTGATTCGAAGAAAACGGGGGCCTCATAGGCCCTCTTTCTAATGATTTTGCCACTGACTTGTCCTAAATAACGAGACTCTCTCTTTTTTGGCCAAGAAATGGCCCTCTCAGATTCGACAAAGATCTTGTCACCATTTTTGGTGGAGACACTTTTGGTTTTCACATTACCAATAGTTTCAACACGATCTTTACCTAAATTATAAATAAGCCTATCTGAATTCAGTTGGCTTTCATTTATGTTCACTTGAACTTTTTCATTTATAAATAAGCTTCCCATTCCCTGATTATAAATTCCCCTTGAACCTTTATAGAGAATCGGTTCTCCACCCTTAGTATAGGCTTCTCCTACCGGATCAAAAAATAAAGTATTTCCAGTGGTTGAGTTTACTGTAACCTCAGTTGCATTGAGCTTAAGCTGAGGTATGTGATTTTTTTGAACGTAATAGTTCACACCTTTAAAAAAGCTTTCATTAGAAACTCGACTTCCAGAATCTGAACTTGTTTCAAAAACAGGTCCACTCCACTCTTCACTGAAGACAGTAAGTAGTGAAACTCCTGTCCAGACAATGATAAATGAGAGAACGATTATGATTTGTTTCATGGCTTCCTTAATCGACACAGCGCAAACACAGCAAAAATTATACCAAAAAAATTCTATGAACAAAGCATGTTCATGAAATCTTAATGATTACTTTAACTTACTTTTACTTCGCATGTTCCAAAGCTTGTCGCTGAGTCCAAAATCATGATAAATTCGAGGTTCAGAGTCAACTATTTAGATAAGGACCATGAGTGAGTCAAACCCTTGAAAAGTTAGTGAAATCCGGTGTGAAACTTACCCCCATGATGGAGCAATACTACTCGATCAAAAAAGAGTACCCAGACACCATCATGTTCTTTCGAATGGGAGATTTCTACGAAGTCTTTTTTGAAGATGCCGAAAGTGCCGCGAAACTTTTAAATATTGCCAGAACACATAGAGGAAAAATTGGAGATACTCAAATTCCAATGGCCGGTATTCCTCATCATGCTGCTAATGCTTACGTCGATCGATTAACTGCCCTTGGAATGAAAGTTGCTATTTGTGAACAAGTTCAAGACCCAAAAGATGCAAAGGGAATTGTTAAACGTGCCGTCACTCAAGTTGTTTCTCCTGGAATGCCTTATGATCTTTCAAAAACTGAAGGTAATGAACATCGCTTCATGGCCTCTGCTCTTAAGACAGAAGATGCTTGGTATTTAATTACAGTAGACTTTACGACTGGTGAATTTACAGGGACAAAAATTTTAGACTTTGAATCCCTTGTCGATAGATTAAGAATGGTACATCCACGAGAGTTCATTACTTTCATGGAGCAATGGGAAGAGTATCCACAGTTAGACGAAGTTCTTGAGCATATGGGAACTCTGAAGACTTATCTTTCTGAAGAATACTTCACACCGAAATACACTGAGATTTATACAGAGAAACTCATTCCAACTTTTAAAAGAGATAATATTATAAAGGCTGATAGCGATGTTCTCTCTCCTATTGGTGCGCTTTCTTATTATATTTGTTCAACTCAAGACACTGAAACTTTCGTACATATAAAGCCCTTTAGAATGATCAATACTGAAGGTTCACTAAAAGTATCTCTGCCGACTCTAACGGGCCTTGAGATTCTTCCTAAAACGAGAGAAACATATAAGGAATCCCTTCTTGGCTTTATGGATAAAACAAGAACTTCGCTTGGTGCCAGAAGACTTCGAACTGTTTTTCAAAATCCACTTGCTAACCTTGAAGATATTCAGCTTAGACAAAATACAGTTCAATATTTTCTAAACAATCTTGAAACGACTGAATCATTAAGAGATACCCTTAATGACATTAGAGACATCGAAAGAATTTTAGCAAAAATTTCAACAAATAAAGCAAATGCCTCAGACCTTCTCAATCTAGCTGAAGCAACTAGCATCTATGAGAACTTAAAAGGAATATTGGCAAAACTTCCAAAAGGTTCTTTGAGGAAAGTCACTCCAAAAGAATTAAAGTCACTAACCGCACTCAAAGAAAGAATTCAAATTACAATCAATGACGAGATTGGAGCTTCTTTAGACAAAGGAAACTTAATCAAACCCGGTTGTGACAAAAAACGTGACCGATTAGCAAAGCTTACAACAAATGCTTCTGGTGAATTAGATCAATTAGAAATTCGCTATAGAGAAGAAACAGGTATTCAAAAACTTCGAGTTAAATCAAACAATGTCTTTGGCTACTTCATTGAAGTCAGTAAGTCTCATACTTCTAAAGTTCCAAAGGACTTTACGAGAAGACAAACACTTGTAAATTGCGAAAGATATACCACTGAAGAGTTGTCTGTTTTTGAAAAAGAGATGATCTCTGCGAAAGAAAAACTAGAAAGACTCGAAAGAAAAATATTTAAAGACATTATTGCTGAGACGGCTTCTCTTTCTAAAGAGATCCAATCATTAGCAGAAATTTTCTCTATGGTTGATGTCTATCAATCACTCGCTTGGATTGCTCTTCAAGAAGACTTCTCCCTTCCTGAGATATCTCCTGATAAAAAGATTGTTCGTATTGAAGGTGGTTGGCATCCATTAATCAAGGCCGTTATTAAAGATCAATTTGTCAGTCATGACTTAACTCTCGATGAGAGTTGTTATTTCGGATTAATTACTGGTCCAAACATGGCCGGAAAAACGACAGTTATGAGAGAGATTGCCATCATTCAACTTCTCACTCAAATTGGTTCATTAGTTCCAGCTAAAAAAGTTGAGATAGGACTTTGTGATTATCTCTTTAGTAGGCTTGGTGCTAGTGATGACATTCTCAAAGGCCAATCAACATTTATGGTTGAGATGGCAGAGACCGCAGAAATTTTACGTCATGCCACTGATCGATCACTGATTATTTTAGATGAAGTGGGACGTGGAACAAGTACCTATGACGGACTATCAATTGCGTGGGCCCTAGTAGAACATTTTATTGAAAAAACAAAAGCGTTATGTCTCTTTGCAACTCACTATCACGAACTGATTGAGCTTGTTGATAAAAAGAAAGGTGGAAAGAACTTAACAGTTGAAACCCAAAACCATGATGGAGACGTTCAATTTCTTTATCGTCTTATCGAGCAAGGTGCCTCACAAAGTTTTGGTATTTATGTTGCGAAACTTGCAGGTCTTCCAAATAGTATTCTCTCCAGAAGCCAAGAAGTTCTTCATAATTTAGAGTCCGAAGACAGCCAAACAATCACGATTCGAGAAGAAGCAACTGATGCTGGAGTTCAACTTAGTATTTTTGGAGAAAACAAACCTCCGGTTCCCGAACATCTTCAAAAAATCGAAGGTGATCTCAAGAAATTAGACATTTTAAAAATGACTCCTCTTGAGGCGATGGGAAAACTGGACGAGCTTATCAACACCATCCAATAGGTGACAGGGACTTTTTTGTTAGCCTTAGCATTAAAGTCTTTATTATCGCAGACTTACAAAAAACCTTACATATAAGGTCAGACACTTCTATTAATTATGACTCATTCCTAACATAAAAGTCCCTGGCACCGATAAGTTAGCATGAGCGGTAACCAAAATTTGCCAACAATTATTCCATTTCCAAGGGTCAACAAAAACCCAGAAGCTAGGCTTCCCGGTGATTCTGACTTTATGAGAAAAAGAGTTTATGCAACAACGCTAGATCTCTTTTTTGTGGGCCTTATTAATAAGGCATTGATGTTTACTTACCTCAATTTTATGAAATCTTTTTATTATCAACTTCCCTTTTCGTTTCAATACAAACTTGAAAACGGAATCGTAAATATTAGTACCCTAAGTTTATTTGTTGTTTTTTGGGGCTATTTTATGATGTCTTACTACTGGGGAGAAGGACGAACTCCAGGAAAAATGCTTTTTGGATTAAAAGTCCATTCAATGAATTTTAAATATCATGGACAATACCATCTCACATTAGCAGAAAGCTTTAAGCGAACTGCTGGATACTTTTTTTGTTATCTAAGTTTTGGGTTGTTATATGGAATTGCTTTTTTAACACCTGATCGTAAAGGATTACCTGATTGGTTTTCAAATACGATGGTCGTTACAGATGATCAGATGAGTTTTATTGATGGACATTACTTTCCACCTCATAGCGAGCAAATCTTAGCGATGGGAGCTTTTGTATCAGGTGAAAAACTGCCAGAACAACTCTCACTTTTTGAAGAATCGACTGTTCTCAAGTCAAGTTCAGAAATTATTGAGCTTCCTGAACCGTCTAAAGACGATGATAAAGCCGCTTAATTCATTTCAGTTAGTTAGCTAAATCAACACAATAAATATTGGCATTTCTTCAGAGATTCTCCTCTATCTTATTTCAGTTACTTACACACATTCTCAAAATAACTAATTATTTCAATAGATTAGAGTAGCAATCTTAAGGCTCGAAATGCCACATCTGACGCATCCGTATAATCAAGTATAAAGATTCCTTCTTTATTGGACGAAAAGAATATGGGGGTTTGGTGACATATATCACCGAACTATTGGTAGGTTATGAAATATACTTTTCACCATAGGGAATCAGGCAGATGCTCTGTCGGATTTCTATGCAAAGAACTTCTGTTGAAGTTGTTGCTATTAACAAGTCTTGTACTTGTTGGGTGTAATGGTGAAGTTGCTCAAGAAAGTTCAAACCAACCAGAAACCCAAGGCGCAACTGGAACCCCAACCCCTACTCCTACCCCAGTTGGTTCTGCCATTGTTTTTCCTGACAACATGAGTGTTGTTTACGATGATGTTACAAAGTTCATTTCCTTTTCATGGACTATGGTAGCTTCACCACTTGAGATGGCCAAAGTTGAAGTTACAAAAGTTTCAACTGGAGTTATGGTACTCGATCAAAACACATTAAACGCCGGCTCTATTAATTTAGGTCCAATAGTCGAGGCCGGAACACTCTACAATTACAAAATTTACGCTTCAGATATTGCAGCTAATCTTTCAACAAACTTTATGCAAGGGCAATTTGAAACAGCGCCACCGCCTCCGCCGGCCCCACCGGCTCCTACCGCCCCGACGCTGTTTAATAATGCTGGTCTTGTTTATAACGACCTTTTGAAAAAAGCGACGATCACTTGGGATGCTCCGGTTGATTTTGTTGTTGGCCGTGTTGAAATTAGGGACTCTGGAAATGCCGTTGTCTCAGATTCAAATGTTCTGAACGCTGGAACAATTGATCTCTCGACACTTAATGCTGGAGAGGCCCATACCTATAAGATATGGGCGGTTGAACCTGTTGGAGGGCTGAATTCTATTGCAAATGTCAGTGGTGGTTTTTCTACTGGTGGTGGAGTTGTTGCTCC
>JAGSHI010000019.1 GCA_023954635.1 Bacteriovoracaceae bacterium | reverse complement strand
GATTTTAGGAAAGATGGCCGATCCGACTCTGACCCAATCAGATCCTTCTTCTAGGGCGAACATATAATCAGAACTCATCCCCATAGAGAGTTTTAGGTTAGGATATTCGAATTCTTTATGAAGTCTATCTCTGTATTCTTTTAGTTTCTTGAAAGAATTTTTAGCAGATTCTTCAAAGTTTTCAGATCTAATTGAACCCATTGTCATGAGACCAGCAAATTTTAGTTTTGGGGTTTCGTGGTTAAGAATAAAATTCATGGCCTTGGCCAGTTCATCGTAATCTTCAAGACCTGCTTTTTCATTTTCACCAGAGGTCTTTACTTCTAAAAAGTAATATAGGGTTTCACCTTCAAAATGTTCAATTTTGTCATAGAGTAATTCTAGAATTTTGTAAGAATCTATAGAGTGAATGTATTTGAGACCAGGGATTTTCAAAAGGCGATTAAGTTTATTACTTTGAATATGACCAATGAAATGCCACCTTACATTTTTTCTACCACTCGAGTTTAACTCATCAGACTTTTCTTTTAAGTTTTGAACACGACTTTCACCAAAGTCTCTGTGACCACTGTCGTAAGCATAGAAAACATCATCAATATTAGAGTATTTAGTAACGGCCAGGAGCTTGGCCGGAGCAACAAGCTCTCTGAACCTTAAGACATTACTTGAAACAAGGCTCTTTCTATCCATTTTTCTTAGTAACTTTGTTTCCTTCTTCTTTTTTACTGAAGCTAAATTTTGCGTTCACTTCAACATCGTAATTTTGAAGCATTTCATCTAAAAGAGTTTTAGGATCAACTTTACTTAAATATTTGCCAACTTCTTCACGAACACCTTCAGCAAAATCTGTTTTTGCACTTTTTGCATTTTGCAGAAGTCCATTTACGATATCCTTTGGAAGAGGAAGGTCATTGAGTACTGTTTTAACAGCATCTTCAGTCATAAAAGCAGCCCCGACACCTATTGAGACTACTTTTTTTATGACATCACCAATTTTATTATCTTTATCGTCACTCATTTAAACACCTGGATTATAAGTTTTTCACCCGATCTTCATATTGTTTCATCATGCTAGGTAGGTTGTTCGCTACCAGTTTATTGATGATGGCCTTAGGGGCAAACCCTTTAAAGTCTACTTCTAAGTTATATTTTACATCAGTTGTTTCATCACCGCGATCTGAAAGCTCCCATGATCCAATATTTTTCTTAAAAATATCTCCACCCTCTAGCTCCCAACTAACGCTTGTAGGTTTAGTTTGAGTGAGTTTTAAAACATAAGTAAATGTTTTGATCATATTAAGGGAGTATTCAACTCTAGCAGAGTTTTCACTTTGCTCGAGAACTTTAATCCCACTTACTCCATCCACAAAATCAGGGTAAGAGGCGTAATCAACAATACAATTGTATATTTTCTCAATAGGTGCTTGAAAAACCTGAGAGATTTCGGCTTTGGCCATTTCTAGTACCTAGGCTTTTTTTCAAAGTGATGTTCAGCTGTAATATGTCTAATCGTTCCAGACTGACTTCTCATTACGATTGAGTGAGTAATGGCCCCCCAGTTTTTAAACTGTACACCAGGAAGAAGATTACCAGTTGTAACACCTGTGGCACAAAACATAACGTTACCAGAAGCAAGGTCTTCAATGTTTAAAACTTTATCAATGTCTTCAACACCCATGGCCTTTGCTCTTACAACTTCTTCATCATTTCTTGGTTTAAAAATTCCTTGAAAATCACCTCCGAGACAACTCAAAGCAGCTGCGGCTATTACACCTTCAGGAGCTCCACCAGTTCCGAAAAGAATATCAACTCCACTATCTGGTTCACATGTAGCAATCGCTGCAGAGACATCACCGTCACCGATAAGCATAATTCTTGCCCCAGCATCTCTAACGGCATTAATTAATTCTTCATGTCTTGGTCTATCAAGAATAACTGCCGTTAAGTCTTGAATTCGACATTTTTTAACTTCAGCTAATCTTTTGAGGTTTTCTTTTGGGCTTTCTAGAATATCGATGATTCCTTTACCTTCTGGGCCAACGGCTATTTTTTGCATATAAGTATCAGGTGCATTTAACATTCCACCTTTCTCAGCAATGGCCATAACTGAAATAGAATTTGTCCCACCAGTTGCACAAACTGTTGTTCCTTCAAGAGGATCAACTGCAATCTCGAGTTCTTGACCAACTCCACTACCTACTTTCTCACCAATGTATAACATTGGAGCTTCATCTCTTTCGCCTTCTCCAATAACTACAGTGGCCTGACAATCTACACTCTCAAGCATAGTTCTCATGGCATCTACTGCTGCCTGATCAGCTGCCTTCTCATCACCACGACCCATAAGTCGAGCGGATGCTATGGCGGCCATTTCTGTTACTCTGACGAACTCTAAAGCCAGGTTACGATTCATGTATAACTCCCTATACGAATTTGTTGTAAAATCGCACAGATTATAAAGTTTACGAGGCTGTTTGAACAGGGGGGACTAAGTCTAATTGAACATTAAAGTCCTAACTTAGTTTTTAAGAATTCTCTAGCGCTGTCAGGCAAGTAATCATCAGGTAATTCTTTAACAACGCTCTGAGCAAATATGACGATATCTTCATCTACTGATTCATCGAAGCGAAAGACAAATTCATCTTCTTTGACTAATGGCGTATCAAGATCTTTTTTATCTGCGACATTTCCAGTCTTTAGACCTTTCCCATCTTCCCACTCTAAAAACCTATCCATGAGAATGATTTGGAACCTAGAAACTTCACCATCGTTATGATGCCAAACAAAAATTTCAACTGGCCCGTCGGCCCGAAGCCAATACTTTAGGTTGGCCGGCATCTCAATATCGAGACCTGAACTATGAATTGGCCGCATTCCGGCGACTATATTTTCTACAGATAGAAAGTTTTTTACATCTTTTTCGAAAACACTACTTAAAACAAAGGCCACACCAAGTTGTTGACCCCTAACCCATTTAACATTTCCAAGGGCCTCAAGCGTAGCTCCTTTCCAATGAAGAGTTCCATCAATTTCAGTTCCTGGAATGAAGTCATGCCCGCCGTCTTTAAGACATAATTGCATTCCATTAGCACTAATATCTTTAACTTCGAAGACTCTGCTATCAGCTTCTTTCGATTTGAAAGTAAGATAAGTAAAAGGGAATCTTGGGAAGACACGTTTTTCAGTTTCTTGATAATCAGTCTTAATCAAATTTAAATGTCTATCCATACACTAACCCTTTTAAATTTAGGTCTAACCCGTCAATATTACCTACTATTTTAACCCAAGATTGACTTCAAAATCAGGAGGGCAAAAAGAAACGCCCCTCATCTCAAAGACTTAGAGCATCATAATGGTTTCTACGATGGACTTTATGGAGGGCCTTTGATAATTTTTCAACTGAGAGAACACATGGACACAACCAACCAAAAATCTGAATGGCAGATTGATAATCTCCCCAATCGACTGACTATTTTTAGAATAGTCTTGATTCCTATTATATTGGGATGTTTATTTTTAAACCTGACTGATTCGGAATGGATTATACCTTTCCATAAAGACCTAGGTTGGATAGCGGGCTGGACTTTTGTCGCGGCCTCAATCACTGATTTTTTTGATGGATATTTTGCTCGGAAACGAGGAATTGTCACTGTTCTAGGTAGCTTTCTCGATCCTATGGCCGATAAGTTTCTCGTTGTTTCAAGCCTTATCATGCTTCAAGGGATGGATAGAGTCCCAGTTATCATCGTCATCATTTTAGTTTTAAGAGAAATGTATATTAACTCCTTAAGACTCTTGGCCAACGAAAGAGGATTTAATGTTCCTGTAGGTCAATTAGGTAAATGGAAAACTGCTTTCCAAATGGTAGGTATTCCACTTCTTATGGCCTACGATACTCCATGGGGAATTCCCATGCCACTTCTTGGGACACTTTTTATTTACCTAGCAAGTATATTCTCTTTATACTCTGCCCTTGAGTACTCCGTTAACCTTTTAAAAAATTTAAAACTCCAAAGACAACGTAAATTGTCCGAGAAGTCTCAAGAGAAAAATAAAAATACAAACCCTGAAGGAACAACAGATGCCAGTAAGTAAAAACGGACAATTATTCTTAATAACTGTTGCTGGTCCTGATCATCCTGGTATTACTTCTGAAATGATGAAAATTGCTGCTTCTTCAGGAGACAATATTCTCGACATGGGTCAGGCCGTTACTCACGGCCTTCTCTCTCTTAGTTTTGTTCTCGAAGTAACTTCAGCTGATTCAAATGGACACTCTCCAGTTGTTAGAGATTTGCTTTTTAAAGCAAAAGACATGGGTTTAGAGTTAGAGTACCGAGTTCTTGAAAAGAAAGACGATATTGAAGAAACAATTTCAGATAATAACTTTATTCTTAACTGTGTAGCAGTTGACCATATAACACCTGCTTTTATTAGAGACATCTCTACTACTCTTGCAGAGTCAGGAATAAATATAAAAAGAATTGATAAAGTTTCACCTGGAGAATTTACTTCTCTAGAAGTTATGACTCAGGTCCCAGCTGGATTAGATCTCAAAACACCTAAGATGAAGCTTATTGATATTTCTACTTCACATCGTGTTGATATGGCCTTTATCAAAGATAATGTTTTCAGAAGAAGCAAAAGACTTATTGTCTTCGACATGGACTCTACTCTAATTCAAACTGAAGTCATCGATGAAATCGCTGATGAGGCCGGTGTTGGACCACAAATTAGAGAGATCACCGAAAAGGCCATGAACGGAGAAATGGATTTTGATGAAAGCCTTAAACAAAGGGTCTCTCAACTCAAAGGCCTAAAGGCAGATAAGCTAGATGAAATCTTAAAAAAACTTCCTCTAACTCCAGGTGTAGAAGATTTTATAGAAACGGTTAAAGGACTCGGTTATCAAGTCGCACTCATTTCTGGTGGATTTACTTATTTTGCTAATGCCCTTAAACAAAAGCTTGGGCTTGATTACGCCTTTGCAAATGAACTTGAAATCATCAATGGCGAACTTACAGGTAATATTACAGGAACCATTGTTAATGCTGAACAAAAGGCGCTATTAGTTAACTTAATTGCCCAACAAATGCACATAAGTATGGAACAAGTTGTGGCCATCGGTGATGGAGCAAATGACCTACCTATGCTGAGTGCTGCAGGTCTTGGCATTGCCTTTCACGCCAAAGATGTTGTCAGACGTGAAGCAGAACATCATATGAGCCATGGCCCAATGACTTCAATACTTTATTTCTTAGGTATTCCTGGACCTCAAAAAAGATAATTGTGCTATCCTATACCGGATGAAAGCTCGGCTAATAAAACTTAGAAAAAACCAATCTTCATTCCCATCAGAAATACTTTTTGAACAACCATGGGAATGTTTAGAAATCCAAGGAGAAGGCATTGAGTCTCTTCCCTATTCTTTAGGTGAGATTTCGACACTGAGAACTCTTTCAATAAATTGTCCTAATCTCAAAGAAGTTAATTCCAATATATTATGTCACCAAAATCTGCAAATTTTTAAACTGAGAAATACGAGTATTGAAAGTCTTCCTGAAGTCGAAAATTCAGCACCTCTTAAAACTCTTTTTTTAAGTGGTAACTCTCTGACTAGTGTACCTAAGTGGTTTTCCAATTTAGATCAGTTAGAGTTATTAGACCTTTCAGGAAATAACCTTAAAAGTGTACCGCGAGAGATTGAATCGATGAAGAGTATGAGAAGACTTGTACTTGATCGCAATGAAATTACAACTCTTCCAGATTTTATAAAAAATTTAAAGGATCTAGGTCATTTATCTATTGATGGGAATAAGTTTTCACCTGAGGAAAAGGCCAGAATTGGAAGAGAATTTGGTATTTGGTTTTAGACTCGGACTCTGGCGTTTGCTTTTCTAAGTCTTTCTAGAAGTGTATTAATCAAGGCCTTATACCATGTAGGCTGATCTTTAAAAATCTTTTCAAACTTTTCACTTGGTATAACAACTAGTTCAGAATCAGTCATCGCTTTGATCGAAGCACTTCTTGGTTGTTTATCTAGAAAACTCATTTCCCCAACAACTTCTCCCGAATAAATTGTTCCAATTTGCTTTTCAACATCACCTTGTCTTTTTAGAACAGCTAAGGTTCCACTTTGCAAAAAATACATTGTTGTACTTTCTTCGCCTTCACGAAGTAAAAATTCTTCAGGTTTTAATGAAATTTTGTCAGACATGTGAATATTATAACTTATGTAAAGAGTATTTGAAACTTTGAATCTAGAGAAAGGCCCTTAAAATATAAGGGCCTTATTGTCGGATATATTATCTAGAAATAAACTCAATTTGACCTTCACTCCCACTTTCACTCCAGCTTGTTACTAATGTACCAGGCTTCAAAGTTCCTTTTAAAACTTCTTTTGAGAGTGGACGAGTAATAAGTTTGTTAAAGACATTTGATAAAGGTCTTGCTCCAAACCTAGGATCATAACCGCGCTCTGAAAGAACCTTTATTGTTTTATCGTCTAACTCAATTTTAAGTTTTTTATCCGATAATCTTTCATTTAGCATTATCACTTGTTTCTCAACTAGAGACTTCATAATTTCAGGGTCAAGCTCTTTATAATCTAAGATACCATCAAGTCTTCCAAGTACTTCTGGTTTAAAGTCCAGTTCAATATCTCTAGAGTTAGTTGTAAGAAGAATAATAGTATTCTTAAAGTTTATAGTGCGACCTTTATTATCTGTCAGGCGTCCATCATCAAGAATTTGTAAAAGAATATCTGAAAAGTCTCTGTGAGCTTTTTCAATTTCATCAAATAAGATAACGGAATAGGGCTTTCTTCTTATCGCCTCAGTTAAAATTCCACCCTCTTCATAGCCAACATAACCGGCAGGTGCTCCAATAAGTTTTGATACAGAATGTTTTTCACTATACTCACTCATATCAAGCCTTATTAGATTGGCTTCTGTATCAAAAAGAAATTGAGAAAGTGATTTAGCAGTCTCAGTTTTCCCGACTCCTGATGGTCCTCTTAACAGAAAACTTCCAAGCGGTTTTGTTTCATCTTTTAAACCTGCATGAGAGGTGATTAAAGTATCTGCAATTTCATGGAGCGGTTCAGATTGTCCAAAAACACGCTCATTCAAGTAGTTTTCAATTTCAAGGATATTATCTTGTTTAGATTTAAGAATTTTCTCCACAGGAATTCCTGTGTGTCTAGAGATGACACTTGCAATGTGATCACTAGATAAAATCCAGTTGTGAGAACATTCCTCAAGCTGTTTTTGAACTTCAGGGATAATCGAATATTTTAATTTTGACGCACCTTCATAGTCTTGATTTCTTTCAGCTTGCTCTAGTTCAAACTTGTATCGATCTAATTGATTCTTAAGCTCAGTTACTTTTTTCATAGAAAGAACTTCTTTCTCCCATGATGAGCGTCCTTCTTCAAAATCTTTCTCCATTGCTTTTATATCAGCAAGGACATCTTTGTTGTCATCATGAACTTGAGCATAGATTTTCTTAGATCTAATTTCACTTTCTAGTTCTGCTAGTTTTGATGGCATGGCCTCTGCTGAGAGTTTCAAAGCAGAACTGGCCTCATCAACAAGATCGATGGCCTTATCTGGGAGATTTTTGTCTGTTATGTATTGATCAGATAAAAAGACTGAATTAAAAATCGCATCATCAGAAATTTTAATCCCATGATGAATTTCTAGCTTTTCTCTAATACCCATCATTATTTCAATGGTATCTTCTTTAGATGGCTCATCAACAGGTACATTTCTAAACCTTCTATCAAGTGCTGAATCCCCTAGTATATATTTTTGATATTCTTCAGGAGTCGTCGCACCGACACAGTTCAATTCTCCTCTCGCAAGAGCAGGTTTTAATAAGTTTGCAGCATCCATTGCTCCGTCAGTTTTACCAGCTCCAACAAGTTGATGAATTTCATCAATAAAAAGGATAGCTTCTCCGGCCTGTTCCTTAGTAAACTTGATAAGTTTTTGAAGTCTTTCTTCAAACTCTCCACGATACTTTGTACCGGCCATTAAGCTTCCCATTTCAAGAGAGTAAACTGTCTTTCCTTTTAAAACATCAGGTACAGTTCCTTTAACGATGGCCTCTGCGAGTCCTTCAACAATGGCGGTTTTACCGACCCCAGCAGGACCTACTAGTACAGGGTTATTTTTACCTCTCCTACCTAGTATTTCCATTACGGCACGAATCTCTTTTGTTCTTCCGATAACTGGATCTAGTTTTCCTTCTTCAGCAAGTTCATTAAGGTTAATGATAAATTCAGGTACTTCACTTTCTTCATCATTACCTTCTGCCATTTCCTCGAAATCAATTTCGAAATCAGGAAGAGCTTGAGGGATATGTCTTAATAGGTCTTTTTCTGAAACTTCTTGTCTACCGTTTTGAATAGCGTAACTTGAGGCCAATGTTATCCACTCACCAAACTTAGAGCTAGGTCTTAACTGATCTAAGTCGAGACTACCTGCTACAGTAGCTAACCTTGATAAGCGATTCTCAATGTCTTTTTTATATTTTTTTAGGCCTCTGCTTGCAAATGAAGCAGGATTACTTACTAAACCATAAAGTAAATGTTCAGGTGTTAATTCCGAATTTTTTCTTTTGAGTGCCTCTGTTTGAGCAATATCGAGAGCACCTGTCACGATTGAGTCAAATTTATTCATCCCATCCTCCTTAATACCAGATTCTTAAGTTCTAAATACAAGTTGGGATAAATAAGAGAGGCGTCAAGGTAGAGCATTTAAAAAACTTACTTTGAGCCTCTTAAGTAACTGAATTTATGTTATTTCCAAACCCGATTCCACCATTTGTCATCTTTTTTCTCAGGGTCAGGTTTGATTGATGTGTAGTTAGCATCTTTAATAATTTGCTCTTTACTCCATCCAGTTAGGTGAGCAAGAGTGGTCATTTCTTTTTCTTGTCTGACTTTTAAATCTTTTAAATAAGTTTGATACTGTTCACACTTTGCTTCACCTTTGAAAGGCTGACGTAAAATATATCGCCCTTGGTAATTGCTTGAATCTTTAGTGACTTGAAATCTTAAGTCATCGGGAAAGTTCTTTTTATCATAACTCACATGGAGTCTCGTTACATAAGCGTTAACTGCTCCTCCTCTTCTCATTTTTCTTCTGGGACTTGGCACTCCAGGTTTATCAAAGTTATTATCATTGACCCAAAAGACACCTAACTTTTTTAATTCTTCTGGAGATAGAGGTTCTGCTGCACATGGGTCACACCAATTCATGTTCCATGCATATTCTAAAAAGACGGCCCGATTATCTTCTCTTCTAGCGGCAGTTTTAAACATATCTTTGTAAAAATTCTTAAAATGTTTTTCTCCTTTTATATAAGGAGGTAGATCCATATTTGAAGGAATTTTCACAGTCCTATAGTTAACTGTTTCAACTCTTCCTGATTTTGTAATAGCGAAGACAAACAGCTCTTGCTTCTCCTTCGCATTGGCCATGCCAAGCCTTATAGGTAACATAAATTTTTCAGATTCATAGGCCATCTGGAGAGGTCTGAGATAAGAATATCCTAGCTTATTTTGCTCTTTCAAATTTACCTTTGCGACAAAAAATTTCATTCCTTGCTTAATATAACTACCTAATATTTTCTCCGCCTGAGTGGGTACTTTATATTCATTATCTTTTAACCATCTGGTAAGACCGTCAGACTCTTTTGCAGAGAGAATAAGAATGTCGTATTCACCTACTGTATAAGAGGCCTCTATTTTAACTCCGTAGTTCTTTTTCTTACCTCCTTTGCGCTTAACACGAGCTCCCCCACTCATTGATTTTTGAACTGTATTCATTTCCATATATCTATTTTTATGACATGGATTAGGATCATGGTATTCAACTAACCTTGGAGCAGTAAAAGCATCTATATGGTCTACGAGTTTAGGCTCAGCTACATTGATTTGTCCCTTTTCTAAAACTGTAGGAACAGGAATAACAGTGGCAAATTCTGTGGCCTCGCCTTTATAGTCATTGGACATTGTGATAACTGTACGATTGCCATCTCTCACCATAACTACTTTTGAGGCCTCATTAAATAGTTTTGTATCTGCTTTTGATACATAAAACCCACAAAAGCCATGGGCCTTAGTCATAATTAATATTAAGAAGATGCTAAAGATTGATTTTCCCATTGGTAGGTACTCCCAGGATATATATTGTTCAAAATTGGTGTTAGTAGCGATGTCAAAGCTAGTGCATAAAATAAACTTTCTCTAATGTAGAGAACATAATCAAAATAATAGGTAAGCCCAGCTACTGTGGCACAAAAAAGGATTCTACCTTTCTTTGAGTCTGGAGTAGTCCTCGGATCAGAAATCATAAGAAAGGCAAAAATAAGTAAGCTTATATTTTGAACTCGATGAATTGCGATAGTAAAGGGATCACCTAACCAAACAGTTCTACTAGCTAAAAAAAGTAAGTGAAAACCTAAAAAATAAAATGGAGTATCTATTCGAGATGATTTATGACAAACGAAGACTCCTGCAAACAAGAGTAATCCTATAAAGAAAACGTCTCTTCCCCATTGCCCTGGGCTAACCCATGAGAATTCACTAAAGAGTAAAAGGCATAATACAATTCCGAGATTAGTCGGATTGAAAAAATGCTTACCTTTGTGACGTAACACAAATTTGGGAGCAATCGTGAAGAGAGGGGCCATTAACCAAACAAACATGGAGTCTGACTTTAGAAGTAGAGTTAAACTCAACGTGGAAATAAAAGCTGATTTCCAATTGAACTTTTTCTCAATTGAATGATCAAAGATGAACTGCAAACATAGTGACCACAGGAGAATTAATATCACTCCAGGAATGATCATTCCGACTCCTAAAAAAGAAGCTATTGAATGCAAAATGAGGAGAATTAATATTTGAATATTTCTGGGGTCTCTCACTTCTTAGCACCGAAGAGATTTTTATCCTTCACTGTTTTAGAAACTATTTTTGGAACCATTTTTTCCCAGCCTGGCTCCCCTTCTTGAATCATCTTGATAACAGTTCTAGACCATATTCCAGAAAACTCAGGGTTAAAATCATCTATATCATTTAATAAATTATTGTCTCTTAAATACAGAATTAGATTTTTTATATTTTTAGGAAATTTTACGTCATTAGATTTTATTAATTTATTTGGCTCATTATCATCGGCAGCAGGGTAAATAAACAATTTAGCATGATGTCCAAATAGTTCACCTAAACTTCCCATTAATCCTGTACTTTTATCTTTATGTTGTTCTTCATCTAAGATCAATTTCAGATTATAAATGCCCGTAACTATCCCAATTTCATGGGCCTTATTATAGGTTGAGATAAACTCTGACACCTGATAATGATTTTCAAAATTAGTTATTAGAACTTTATGCCCAAGAGCGTTCAGTAAATCGACTCTACATAAAAAGTCTTCATTATCAACATCACCGTCTCTTGCAAGTAGTCTCGACATAGAGATTTCAGGAAGGACCATTATATTATCTTTCTGATCTTTCGGTAGACTTGCTTTAAAGTTTTCAAGTCCACATTTAAGCATATCTAAATTAACTAATGTTGGAGGTCTAAAACTTCCACGGTTTAAAAGAATATTTTTCTTATAGATTGTATCTGTTGATTGAAGAATCTTGCCATTCTCATCAAACATAATAGCATGGCATAATCCTCTCTTAACAAGTTCTAAGTTTAACAAACGACTATCGAATGATTTAGCAAAGGCCGGGCCTTCTACCCTAATCATATCGATTATGATTCGGTCTTTTGAAAGTCCATCCATTAGCCCCTTAATAAATTCTGACCGATCACTTAAACTGTTAAAGCAGCCGTGAATCATATTTACACCCAACTTACCGATGGCCTCTTGCTGTTGAATGTTTTCTCTATCCATCATTCTAACGTGAAGGACTATTTGTGAGAATTTAGAGTCTGCTTCATTTTGAAAACGAACTCCCATCCAACCATGGCACTCTCCAAGTCCACTATAACTTTTCGCCGCAACAGTATTTGAATAGGTGAAAAACTTAGTTCCATCAGGTCTTACTTTCCCTAGTCTTTCTGTTAAGAGTTCATATTCTCTTTCAAGCATTTTGTTGAGGCGTTCTTCACTGACGTATCGCTCACCTTTTCCATAAATAATATCGGAAAAGGTCATGTCATAAGCACTCATTGTCTTAGCAACAGTGCCGGCAGCACCCCCGGCCTGAAAGAAATGTCGGGCCACTTCTTGACCGGCCCCAATTTCTGCGAAGGTTCCATATATCTTGTCGTCTACATTGATTTGAAGCGCTTTTTGAGTGGGAGTGAGAATCTGACAAAAGCTCATCCATAAATCCTTTTAAAATATTGAGTACTTATCTTATTTTAGGCCTCTTCACCGGCGGAATAAAGAGGGAATCATCGGTATTTCAACGGTTTGCGGCGAAAGAATGGCCCTAAATCGCCTAAAACCCGTCATAGAAAGGTATTTCGCCACTTTTTTTGGTCAGTATATGACAAAAAAACTTAATAAATCTGGCCAATAGAACGAAAAGGAGAATATACGCTATAATATATATAGCAGATAGGAGTTAAACCTATGGAAATTTCGATAATACTAGGACTTGGACTTATTTTAATTGGAGCTTCAATTGCGAAAGAGGCGTCAGAGAAAAATAAAGTAAAGGTTCCTGTCAAAAAGAACCCACGACACATAAAGTAAAGTCCTGTAATCTTTACCTTAACGTCTTGCACAATACCACAGTTTTAGGTACAAATTCCCCTCAGGGGGAAATCAATGGGTTATTCCAAATCACAATTTTTGAGTCTAAGTTTTGCCTTATTGCTATCAATTACAGCAAATGCCAGCGCTCAGCACATTCCAAAAGTCATTTATGGTGAAGATGATCGCTATGAAGTTGAAGACTATCCTGATCGAGTTTTTAAAGACCATTCTAAATCTGTGGCCGGAATGGTTAAAGGCTACAAACTCGCAGAAGACCCAGAAGATCCAAAACTATTAAGGTTTGGAAAAATTCAGGCCCAACGTTCTAGAGCTTTATGTAAAGATGAAAAATATTCTGACCAGTACACACTCCCTATCTGCAGTGGCTTTCTCGTAGACGATGACATTCTAATTACTGCTGCCCACTGCATCGCTGATGTTACCGATTGTAAAAGAAAAAAATGGGTTTTTGATTATGTAAAAGGGACAGAAAAACTTCAAAAGAAAAATGTGTATGGTTGTAAAGAAATACTTTTACGTGAAGAGCATGAATCAAAATACAAAGTAAAAGATTATGCTGTTATTCGATTAGACAGAAAAGTAGAAGACCGTGAACCTTTAAAACTTAGAAAGTTAGGTTTTCCAAAACTTGGTACAGACTTAGTCGTAATCGGACATCCCTCTGGCTTACCTATGAAAATTTCAGATGGTGCATCTGTTAAATGGGGAATGAATGAAGAAGAAAGAATTAATGTTCTAGGAACTCTATTCAAGCGGCGCTATTATTTCAAAGCTAACCTAGACACATTTAGTGGAAACTCAGGAAGTCCTGTTTTTAATATGAAAACTGAAAAGGTTGAAGGTCTTCTCATCCAAGGTGCTGAAGATTATGAATGGGATGAAGATAATAAATGTATGAGAGTATCTAAAAAGAGTAATAAGGCCTTTGAAGTTGAAGAAATGGTTTTTAGAATAACTAAAATTAAAGGTCTTAAAAAACTTTTAAAGAAAGAGTCTAAAAAATAATCCTATTATTTCTGAAGGAGCCTTGCTGCTTCTTCAGAGAAATAAGTTAAAATCATATCAGCACCTGCTCTCTTAAAAGAGGTGAGCATTTCCATCATGACTGCTTCACCATCAACCCATCCCTTTTCATCTGCTGCTTTAACCATGGCATATTCACCACTCACATTATAAACAGCAATTGGTAAAGTCGTATTTTCTCGCATTGTTTTAACAACATCTAGATATGGAAGACCCGGTTTTACCATCAAAATGTCAGCGCCTTCAGCTTCGTCTAGTTTAGTTTCTCTTATCGCTTCACGAGTGTTTGCAAAATCCATTTGATAAGTTTTTTTATCTCCTGACTTTGGTGCTGAATCTAGAGCATCTCTAAAAGGACCGTAAAAAGCTGAACAGTACTTTGCTGTATATGACATGATACCAACATTGCGATGGTTACTTTCATCAAGTGCCTTTCTAATAAAAGCAACTCTCCCATCCATCATATCAGATGGACCTATAATATCTGCTCCAGCATTGGCCTGATTAATTGCCATGTTCGCTAAAACATCTAGAGTTTGATCGTTTAAGATTTCACCTGTATCAGGGTTTACAATCCCATCGTGGCCATCTGAAGAATATGGATCTAATGCAACATCAGTCATCACTAGCATTTCTGGACAAGCATTCTTAACTTCTTTAATTGCTCTTTGGAAAAGTCCGTCTGGATTTAAACTCTCACTCCCATTTGGATCTTTTAAAGAATCATCGAGGGCCGGAAACAAAGAAACACATTTTATTCCAAGACTTGAAAGAGTTTTAACCTTTTCAACAAGGAGATCTATACTGTAACGAAATTGCCCTGGCATGCTATCAACAGGAATAAGTTCGTCTTTCCCATCCACAATAAATAAAGGTGCAATGAGGTCATTAATAGTTAACTCGTTTTCTTTAATGAGAGATCTTAATGAATTATTGACTCGATTTCTTCTAGGTCTTGATAACATAATTTATCCCATATTCATTTTTGCTTGCATGACTACTGCATACATAGAAATTTGTTTCACCATTGATGACAAACCATTCGCCCTACTCATAGAGAGGTGCTCTCGGAGTCCAATCTGATCTAAAAAATCTGGTTTAGTGGCCAGTATTTCCGCAGGCGTCGAATTTGAATAGACTCTTAAAAGAAGAGCAATAATTCCTTTAACAATTGCTGCATCACTGTCTGCATGAAAGACCAACTTTTCACCAGATAATTCTGGAAAAAGCCAAACTTGAGACTGACAGCCTTTGACTTTATTTTCTTCTAATCTATATTCTTCATTCATCGGAGGAAGATCTTTTCCTACCGCAATGATATGCTTATATCGACTTTCCCAGTCATCAAAAGAGCTGAATTCGTCTATTAAATCTTTTACACGTTGTTGAATTTCCATAAGCTGGCTTATACCTTTTGCATAAGAATTTGTACAGTCTGAGTATTCTAGAAGACCATTGTAAGCCCACCACCCCAAGTTTGTTGGATAAAAGACTTAGTGAGCGTGGCACCTTTGGCCCTTTGCCTACTGTACTCATAAAGAGCATTGATTTTCCAAAAGTTGTTTAATCTTTTATTGAGCTGGAAGTCTAATTTATAAAATCTCGCTATATCAAAAGGTATATTCTCTTTAGACTCATGAGTTTGATAAGTGTAACCAAACGTTAAGTCAGTTCTCCAGAATAAATCTTTTCTTATGGCCTTCATATATCCGTTCCAGATATCAAAGTAGTCATTTGATACCTTTTCTCTTCTTTGTGAAAATTCAAACCCCGCCAAAAGGTCATAGAGAGGTCCAATCATATAGCGATGATTAAATCCTACATTATGAATATTTCCATGGTTTGCATCGATATATCCTTGAAATGCTCTGGCCTGATAGTAGGCCTCGGTTCGATGAGACCTATTAAATTTGAAAACTTCCGATAACCTTATTCCAGAGTCTTCGGTATAAAAATCAAACAGGTTTCTTTTCTTCCAATCCATATATTCAGTTCTAAATTCTAAATCGACTATGAATCTCGCTTTCTTTCCAAAGAGTTCATGTTTTCGATGAAACTCTAACCCAAGCATACCTTCATAAGTATTATTTCTCTTGATTTCAGGAAGGGCCCGCTCATGATAAAGAGCAAAGAGACTCGCCTTTGGATAAAAAAGATAACGCTTATTATGAAAGAGCTGAAAGCCAGTAAAGCCTTTAAAGTCCCAAACCATGGACGGCGTATTAGTTATATTTGTCCATTCGCCATAGTAGTTTTCCATTACATTGGTTGAGTATCTATAGTTACCAATGGCCAGTACATCAAACCTTGAAATTTGTTTAAAGATTTTTAATGCTTTATCTAACCTTTCGTTAAAGTTTCCAGTTAAGTTTTGAATCCTCTTGAGATTTTCTTTGATATTTCTATCTCCATAGTTTCTGTCAGCAACGACAAAACCCTTAAGCGGATCAAGTTTTACTCCTTCAGGGGCCACATAGTGACCGGTCTCAGGATCAATTCCCCCTAGGCCTTCAGGCATAGCGTAGAGCCCTGTTTTTTTGTCATAACGAGCATTGCCAGGAGGAGCAATATAGATTCCAGTATTGAGGTCAACATGACCGCCATGTCTGACACCTGATTTAAGTTTTCGTTTGCTCTTAGTACTTTGATTTTCTCCATAGGGTTCTGGAACAAGGTGGCTGTTTTTATCTCCACCCATGGCCAGTTTATATCCACCTCTGACAACTCTACCTTTAGACTTGTTCCCTAGATCTTTATTTTTTCCTAAAGCATTTAACTGTGGCATTGAAATATGAACTGGTTCAGAAGATTTTTCGTAACTCGGATAAGCTCCACTGAAGTGACCCTTAGGAATACTTTTAGTATCGTGGTGCTTAAGATGGTCAGCGATATTATCAAGCTCATTACCTTGCCCAAATTTGATTTGTTTTTTATCGTCTAACTCTTCTCTTAATGATTCGTGAATCTCCTCATCTTTCTTTTTATAAAGGTGAACATCTCCTTTAAGAGTAATATTAGAAGTTATTTTATTTTTTTCATTATAGATAAGTAAAAAGTCCGTTCCTCTGATCCCAATAGAAGCTGACCTGGTGCTCACATACATTTTATGTTTGTATCCCTTTGTCCCTTTGCTTTTGGGGTCTACGATACCTCTTATTTTTCCTCTTAATAGTTCAACTAAACGTGGTTTCTTTTTATTATTCTGTGAAAGTGCAATCTTTGCATTTGGACCAAGACTTATGATTGACCCATCCTCAAACTTTATTTTCACAAAGCTTTTCTTCTTTGTCGTGACTAAGGCGTTTCCTTTAACTTTGTGACCTTTATAAAGCCGTACTGGTTTTTTAGACTTTAGAAAACGAGCATACGCCTCACCACGAATTCTAATGACGCGACCTTCTCGAGCAAACAGAGAAGTCGTCAAAAGTAGGCAAAATATTGAAATCAGGAATTTTGTCATGGAAAAATTATAAGTTCATAGAAACACGTCGACTAGAGCTAATTATTAAGAGCTCTGAATTTTCGATTACTTACCATAACTGACTGAAATTATAAGCTTATTATTGCAAAAAATTTTCAGATTTGGACATATAATCTGCCGAAAATTTCAAACCTGTTATAGAATCAGCTTGAATATGGGAAAGAAACACCTCTTCCTGGTTTCATAGCTTATGGGAGGTAGTGGAGGAAAATAGTTTTCCTCCACACTTTCCCGCCAATATTATTCTTTATACTCTGCCCATACAAAGCCTCTAAAGTCACCGAGGCCAAATCCTTCAGCTTGATCTTCAGGATAGAGATCCTTAATTTTCTTAGATACTTTTGGTGCTATTTTTTTCCCATGGCACCCCAAACAAACTCCTCCAACATAGAGTGGTTTTAAGTAGAAAAAATGGTTTTTGCCCAATTTTACAACAGACGAATCTTTCTTTTTATTTTTCTTATAATCGTCTAAGTAACTGAGCATCCACTTCTCAGGTGAATTCTTTTGGTTCCTTAACTTATGACTAGTTCTTCCTATTTTCCACTTATCATCTTTTGTCATAGTAGAGATCTTTGAAACATTGACGTTACAGTGCTCAACACCATTTACTAGGCCTTTTTTCAAACCTGCTTTTAGTTCTTTTTTTAAAGCTTTCATAAAAATATTTACTTTTATTTCTGCCTGTTTTTTAAAACTTAATTCATCTTCTGCAGTAGCAATTTTCATACTTAAGGATAATGTAATTATGATTAATACTTTATACATTCACTCTCCATTATCAATTCTCAACACATTGTCCGACCAATCACGTACAACATTCTAAATACAAAAAGTATTTTAAAAATTTTTATATTTTATGTAAAATATATCAAAGGATTTATTTTAATGAAGCTAAAAATTTGGGGGTCAAGAGGATCCATACCTGTATCCCCCTACCCACAAGACACTTGGAACGAAAAGAAAGATCTACTATTAGATTTTCATAATAGTGGGTTAACTCCAGATGACTACTTAAAATCAAAAGATTTTAATTCCGTTGCTGGTTATGGCGGGAACACGACTTGTGTTCAAGTAACAAGTAAAAGTGGAAGTAATATAATTATTGATGGTGGAAGCGGTATTAGACCATTGGGAATGTCTCTTCTCGGGTCAGATTTGGGGAAAGGGCAAGGAGAGGCCCATATTTACCTAACCCATTATCATTGGGATCATCTCGTAGGACTTCCCTTCTTTGTTCCTTTTTATATACCCGGAAATAAGATTCATGTTTATTCAGTTTGTGAAGACTTAGAAGAAGTATTCGAAATACTTTTTAAGAAACCATACTTTCCTGTTCCCTTTAATGTCATTAAGGCCCAAATTGTTTTTCACCAAATTGAACCACGAAAAGAATTTAAAGTCGGAGACTTAAAATGTACCCCATACCAGCTTGATCATCCAGATCCTTGCTGGGGACTGAAAGTTAACAGTGATGATAAAAATTTCGCTCACTGTGTTGATACTGAAGGTACAAGAATTAGTAGAGATAAACTTGGTGATGATTTACCTCTTTATCAAGGTATAGATCTCATGTACTTTGATGCTCAATATGACTTTAATGATCATTTATCCAAGGTTGACTGGGGTCATTCAGCATCACAAATTGGTTTAGATCTTGCTATGCGTGAAGGAATCAAAAAAGTTCTATTCACTCACCATGACCCAGCTGCTAGTGATGCACAAATTACTGACCTTAAAAAAGATACCCAACGTTATTTTCAAGAACAGAGAAGAGCGAAAACTTCTTTATATCCAGTTGAATGGGATTTTGCCTATGATGGACTAGTTGTAGAAATTTAACCTTTTCCTTGTTATCCTTCACTGCCTAAACCCCATTGAAGGACCTTCCTATGAGTCGCCCACAAAACTATCCATCACAACCAGAACATATTTGGAATATTTTTTATGAGTTAACTCGAATTCCAAGGCCTAGTGGTAAAGAAGAAGCTGTTCTGAATTATATAAAGGAATTGGCCAAGAATAATAACAGTAGCTGGAAAGAAGATAAAAAAGGAAACTTAGTCGTCTATGTTCCTGCATCTAGTGATAATAAAAACTCGAAACCATTACTATTACAAAACCATGTTGATATGGTTTGCGACAATACTCCTGACAGAAAGATAGATTTTGAAACAGATCCAATAGACTTAAAAGTTGAAGGGGAATGGCTTTTAGCCGATCGTACAACTCTTGGGGCCGATAATGGTATTGGCTGTGCTGCGGCCCTGGCATTAATGACAGATAAATCACTATCTCATCCACCTCTCGAATTATTATTCACAGTTGAAGAAGAAACAGGACTTCATGGAGCAACGGCACTAGATACTTCTCTTATCTCTGCCGAGAAAATGCTGAATTTAGACACCGAAGACTGGGGTATGATTTTCGTAGGATGTGCTGGTGGTTTTGGTGTACGAATGAACGGATCGTTGAGTTCTGAAAGTGTGCCGGCAAATACAAATATTTTTGAGGTTGAAATTAAAGGGCTAAGGGGTGGTCATTCTGGGATCGACATCCATTTACAACAAGGCAATGCCATTCAACTACTGGCAACATTTATTTCAGAAAACAATTTGAGAATCTCTCACTTTGATGGCGGAAAAGCGCATAATATTATTCCACGAGATGCAAAAGCCATTGTCACAAGTGAAACGTTAAACTTTGAAGAAGTACAATCATTGCTAAATAACTATATTGATATAATAAGAAATACTCTCCACCCTGAGGATGAAAAGATAAGTGGACTAATAAAAAAAGAAAATACTAGTGCACAGCTAACAGAAGAATCTTCTCTAAAACTCTTGTCCCTCATTCACACCTTACCTCATGGGGCCCATAAGTATGATACAGAGGCCGAGTCTGTCCTTGTATCTCAAAGTTCAAACTTAGCTGAAGTAAAACTAAACTCTAATGAGCTGAAGATTCTTTCTTCTGTTCGCTTCTTTGACCCTATTGATACGAAGAAAATTAAACAAACTTATCAACTAATCGCATCGACTCACAATCTCGAACTAAATATGGAAAG
Source organism: Bacteriovoracaceae bacterium (assembly GCA_023954635.1). GTDB lineage: Bacteria > Bdellovibrionota > Bacteriovoracia > Bacteriovoracales > Bacteriovoracaceae > M0603. The sequence goes on along the minus strand of JAGSHI010000019.1, from coordinate 19,344 downwards.
TGGTTACCCTAGTTGGAAACCGGTATATAAGGGTGAAATGTTAAACCTAGTGATTAAAAAGTATAAAGAGATTTTTGGTCTAGACCCTGAGATTACCGCCATTCATGCTGGTCTTGAATGTGGTGTGATAAAAGATAAGTTTCCAAATTTAGATATTGTTTCTATTGGACCAAATGTTCGCTCTGCTCACACTCCTAGAGAAAGAATTGAGATCAAAACCGTAGAAAGTTTTTGGAAACTACTGATAGAAACTGTCAAATCGTTGTAATAACAGCATAAATTAGTATTTTCCCTATGTAACAATTTAGAAAAAATTGTTAAAATCGTCAGATGATTCGACTCTCCTATAAGTGCATAGGAACCTTATTTTTAACTCTTATATTCTCTTCCCAGATTTGGGCAAAATCGATGTGTAACAAACTCAAACTTAAGAGTTGTCCTTGGGGAAGTTACTCAAAAGGTTCTGGAGGGTCTGTACCCACACAATCTGGCGCTTTTAATTTTAATCCAAGTAGTATTCCAACAGATAAAGGACTTGGTCTTGAAATCTTAAATTATAATGGTGATCAAGATTTCGCAATAGTAACAGGCACAGGACGAATTGGTGCTGCGATATCTCCTTCTAATTATGAAGATAGTTTTTTTGGGAATATGAGTTTTGAAACTTCTCAAAGTTATCTCGAAAGAAAAAGAGCTGGAAAAAAATATACTTCTAATAAGTATTCTTTTGCGACGGCCTTCGTTCTCTATGATAATAAAAAGAAACAATCAAAAACCGCTAAACTTAATCTTGGTTTAATCGCAAAGTATAATGAAGAGACCTCTAAATTCAACTGGGGACTTGGAACATCTATAGAGTTATCTGTTTTCACATTTGGCATATCAAAATACAAAGACGACTACTATATTTATGACGATGCCTTTCTACCGGCCTATGAATATTTTGAACGTTATCATGTCGACACATATACTGTTGGTGTAAAACTTCCACACTTTATCGCAGATGTGACATATCTCTACAATGTATTTGACTATTACGGAACCAGTTATACAGATAGTATTATTTTAGTCACCGGTACATTTTTTTGGAAAGCATGGATGTTTACCTACGGAACACGCAAAGAAGATAGTTACAGACCAAAATATAATTTTGAAACAAAACTGTTAGAAACTGAAAGTATCAAGCGGGACACTTTTGTTGGCATACAGTATTCAATAAACAAACATTTCATCGCAGGCCTCTATAGTAATTATTATCTCAATCGTGGATACACGCTTGGCCTGACAGGTTTCTTTTAAAGATTAGGTATTTCTGTCATAATATCAAAAATATCATCATCAATAACAGAGAAGTTATAAGAGACAGGTATGAAATTACCTTTTCTATTCATCATATGATCTTGAAAGGCAATCTCCCTATATTTATCTTCTAGTCTTCTTAACTCTTCTTTAAAATCCTCATAAGTCTTTTGACTAATCGAAAAGTGACCAATTTGAGAATTATAACAGTTTTCTCGGTTCTCTTGGATAAGTGAAAGAGTTCTTTGTACATAACTTTTTAAATGTTTTTTATTCCAAGGACCATTCTTTATCCAACGTAGTTTACCATTAACATTCCATCGAAGGTTGTTACCTGGAAGAACATCACAAAGCCCTAGTTTCTCAAGTGTTAAAATATATTTTAAAACAGACTTTTCAGAAAGTGAGAACTCCCGTTCTAGTTGCTTTAAACTCTTCCTTTGAAAAAAGACTTCTCGAAAGAAAAAATAATACTCAGGATGGTCTGCAAAAAACTCTTCTTGATTGAGACTAAAAGAAAACTCATCTTCTTTTGCTCTAGAAGACATACGAATCAAGTCTTGAAAATTAATTTCAGCTACTTCACAAATTTCAAATAATCTTTCGATGGAAATATTGTTATGATGAAAAATATTTTTAAGAGTTCCTTCACTAAATGATAACTTCTCTCCTAAGGCCTTATAAGTGAGTTTCTTGGCCTTCAGTACCTTTTTTAGTGTTCCCATTAGCTCAGATGCCTTCATTTCTGACATAAGTTAACCCTTTGTTTATTTATGATGCTAGTGACCATATAGCACAAAAAAAGCTAATATACATAACTTTTTGCTATTACATTGCAGGACTCAGGTAATTATCATAACTATTTACCTGCATTTGGATTGACTCCCAAGTGCAATTGAAAACTAAGAAAATGGAAAATGAGGGCCCTTTGTATAATCCCGTAAAATCATGCAAACCAGGGTCTCGAATTTTCCGCTCAAAATCCTCAGTTCCGAGTTGTTGATAAACTCCCGAGTAACACCTCGGAGCTGAAATTTCCTAACTTATTTATAAAAGACAAAGTGGTAAAAACTAATGGCCCAAAGCAGGCAAAAGATGATGCCAATGGCATCAGAGAAGTGTCCTATTAAGTTTGTTTCATCGTACTTATCCTTATTGATATGAAGAAATGCCTTCTTTATACCAATAAAAACAGTTAGAGATCCTATAAAACCAAAAAGTCCATGATACAGAAGTGCCAAAATTCTACTGATAGGCCACTGTGAGTCGGGTTCTTTTGATTTAATTTCTTTTTTATTTTTTTTGATAAAGTTTGATTTTTCAAATGTATTGTTTTTATTTTTAAATATTTTAAGTTTTGGTCTATCAATCCTAGTTGCTTCTTTTGAGACTTCCCCACGATTAAGCTTCTCTCTTTTTCGAATACTCTTATTATCAGGGATCATGTGCTTTGATGAAGCAGTAGCTTTTCCTGTAGGTTGAAGTTGAATTGAACCTTTAAGAATAATCCTATTGCTGACTAAGAAATCGCTACCAGGAAGCGTCTTATTCCACTTAAGGCCGTAGTCGTAACGATCTAATTGACCAGAATATACAGCAAATCGATGTTGTTTTCCCCAAGTATCTTTCACAGTTTCACTTAGAGTAACAATAAGGCTCAGTGGCCGTTTTATTTTTTGTATCTTAAGAAATCCTTTAACTTCAAATACATTCTTATCAATTGTAGTAATAGATTTAGATGTAAAATTTATTTTTGGATGTTTTTTAACATGAAGAAAGTCTGAACGTCTTAGATGAGAATCTCGGAGTTTATTTCCAGTGGATATACTTTTGGCACCAATGATTAAATTTACTTTAACAGGTTTATTATTCTTTAACTCTACTTCTCCACTAAGTTTATTAAACCTTCCTCGAACTGAGCTTACTTTTAGATAGTTTACCGTAAAACCAAGATCACTATGATCGTCATTTATTTTCCAAATTTCATTAGCTAAAGATTGAGATGAAAATATAAAGACTAGGAATAGAATGATATTTTTCATGTTATTCACGTTAAAAGGATTTTAATAAGTAAAGGGATTATTCAGAGCTCCCTTTACTTTATCTTTTATGGATTAAGAAAATACACTACCTGAAAAGAAATCAAAATCTTTTTCTTTAACTTCTTTCTCAGTTTTTGGAAACTCACTCAATAAGTTGTGATACCCATCAGTTATTCTAGCTTTTTCCTGAAAGATTGAGTGTTTCATAATTTCATTATGACAGTCTTTCAAGTGATAAGTTGGAACACTTGCATAAATAGAATGTGCCATATGATAGCTACAATTTCTTGGAGCAATAAAAAGTATATCAAACAAAGAAGGTTTTACTGTTCTAGTATTAAAAGGATGTTCCTGTAATTGCAGACCTGGCCCTGAGTGATCAGCAATAGATCTAATATGAAGAATAAACTTCAACCAAGTAAAGAGAGGAAGTACCCAAAGCAATAAGTAAAACTTCCAAACTCCAAAAAAAGTTATAATGCCTGCAAGAGTAAGATAAAAAGCAATTCTTAATGCCTTAATTTTTGGGCTAGCTGGGGCTTTTAATTTCTTCATATTTTTAAACTGATCAAGAATACCTAAACCGAAAAGATCTTTAAGTAGATGCTTTCTCAGTAGTTCTTGACTCTGTGGAAACCTTTCTTCAATAAAGTCTGGGTCTTTGTTTGTATTTGAAAAAGAGTGATGTAAATTGTGAGTGATTCTATATGGCTCCATTCTAATAAACATTGGCCAAGCAGTTAGGAGTTCACCTACAAAATCATTTAGCTTTTTATTTTTTGATATATTCCCATGAGCGGCATCATGCATTTGTATTAATAATGAGTGCTGCCTATTCGCTATAAAAGGAATCGCGAGTAAATAAATTGCCCAATGGTTAATTTTAGCAGCAGCAATAATAAGTACTGCCAATATTGCATAATCAAGTAAAATGAGAGAAAGCCCCTTCGCTGTATTAACAGTTGTGAACTTTTTTAATTGTTCTCTTGTTAATGGATTTGCTGGGTTTATTGTCTTTTCCATACTCTAGTCCTCACCTGGGGTTGCGGCAATCTTATTTGAATTCCATTTTGAATTTTTATAATATTTTCTTCTTCTGTTTCATTATCAAGTAAGAAGTCATCGACTTTAGAGATGACGCCATCAAGATCAAATTCGCCCTCAAACAGTCCTAATTCAATTAAATCTCTTAAACCTGTTTCATAGCTTGAATGAGCTTCCCACATTTCAAGGAATCTCTGACTACCAGACAACAATTGTTTTATTATTTGTTTACCCATGATTCCCATATGGGAACCCTTCATTGCTAAAGAAGGCTTACCTCCATAAATAGTTGGGATCATTAAAACGCTCGCTCCACCGTAACAACGGCCAGCTGTTATTCCAATTTTATCATGTGGGTACTCAATTATTTCTGCTGTTACATCAGCGATTGCATTGATTATTCCATTTTCAGTTTCTACTATTCTTGGGTCAGCACCAGGTGTATCTACGATGCTAATGAGGGGTAATCCTAACCTTTTGAACAAGGCAAGCGAGTCTCTATATTTTTGGATTGTTTTAGAGTTAATCATATTCCCTTTTCCAAGAGGGTTAATGAGAACACCACAGTCTACATTGCTTTTTTTGGCTATAAAAGAAAGTACACTACTATTATTTTGTGAGAATACTTCCATTCTAGAATCAAACATTTTATCTAATACGATTTCTGTTGCAGCGCCAGGATTAGAAATAGTTCCATGTAAGGCCCTTAAGCCTAACAGAGTCTGGACTTTTCCATATAATTCATCAGAGGTTTCATGAATTTCATGAATCATTGATGTTTTATTTTGCATATTCTTTGAATTAAAATGTTCAGAGAAATCTACACCTACTCCAAAGAACATTTTAAAAACTTCTGGACCAGTAAGGTTGATTTGGCTACTTTCTTTAAGGGCCATTCTGTATTGACCGAGAACATAGAGTAGAGCTCCAAGACCTAGACATTTTCCATGGTTTGAAGTTACCAAAAGGTTCTTTTTTGCAAAACTAATCAGTGCAGGAATTATTTTGAATGCAAAAGGGAATACTTGTCTACCTTCCATTATCCGAACACCAATAGTGTTGAAAGACATAAAAAGAGGATTGCGACCTTTATCGAGTTGATTAATAAAACTGACAAGTCTAGCTGAGTTTCTAACTCCAAAACTTCCACCAAAAATTTTAAAATCATTCCAAGCGATACCGTAAGTCTTAAATGCAGTTTCTACTTTGATAGTCCAAAGTCCATCAAAGCTTTTACGAAGTGATTTCTTGTCCCAATCATGAGGTAGATAAGCATATATATTTGAAGGACAATCAGGTATGAGTCCCTGTATTGGGGATAAAAATCTTTGTTCATCTTCAGATAAGAGATACCACTTGAACATTTTCATAACTGTTTTTACCTTTTCAAAATTTTTTAATAGTTTAAATGACGCAGTGCACATTTTGTTAAATCTTGTAAAAGTTTCATGCCCTGACAGCATTTTGTACACCTTATAACTATTTGTTATTACACATATAATTAGTTCACTAAACAATATCCCCCTAGTTAATGGTTTAATTTATTTTTGCCTTTCAAATTGAATCGAAAATAGGCCCATGCTTCCCAACTATTTAATTAAGGCATATCTCCCTTTTCCTCAAAGTCGAGTATAATTTAAACAAAGGAATTTAATGTTTAATGCAAAAAACTATAAGACAGGTTTGACCATTGATAATGTAGAAACCTGTGACTTCGAATCCATGCAAGAAATGTCAAACGAAGATATTCTTAAAATGGGACGAGGTGAAGAAGACCAACGTTTACTTTCATTTGTAACTAAGAAAATGAAAATCGAAAAACGTTATTGGGCCACAAAAGATCAGGATGCACTTGATCTATCCAGGCAAGCACTTAAAAAATTAGTTGAAACAGATCCTACATTACTTGAAGAAGCCGAATTCTTAATTCTAGCCGGAATTAGTAACCCTATGCCAACTGTCTGTACTTCTGCTTTACTAGCAGGAGAACTTGGCTTTAAGAATACAAGTTGTTGGGATATTAAGTCTGGTTGTTCAACAGGGGTATTAGCATTAATTCAGGCCCTTGATTGGTTTCAGAATGGGGCCAAAAAAGGTGTTATTGTCTGCGCTGAAACTTTTTCAAAATTTACAAATAAAGAAATTCTACAGATGGCGGTTTCAATTGGGGATGGAGCTAGTGCAATGAGTGTAAGTGCAGATGAGAATGTAGAAGTTCTTGGAGTTGTACACGGTACAGATGCAGAGTATTTAAAGACGATGTATGTCCCAGGTAAATACCCTATCGATACAGATAATCATGATCCATCTCAATACTTCTTTCACTTTGCTCAAAAAACAGATTCACTTGAAAAGATGGCCTATTATTGGTCAAAGTCACTAGAAGATTTACTAGAGACTTCAAAAATCGAAGGTAGTGATGTCGATCATTATATTTCTCATCAGGTAGATGGCAGTAAGAATTTACTTTTCGCTAAGAGCAAAGGAATAGATGACAACGCTGTCGCACTCAATTTTACTCAATATGGAAATATGGGTTGCCCTACTATTTTTATTAATTATCATTTCTGGCTCAAAAATGAAAAGAAAGTAAAACCAGGTGAAACACTCATTTACCATGCTGTTGGAGGAGGCCTGTCTTGGGCCGGAGTTTGCTTAAGGCGGAGAGGTTAAATGGATATTTTAGAAGTCATTCGAAATATCCTTCAAGAAAGCGAAGATCTAGTCACACAAGTAAAACCAGATGAAGTTAAACCAGAGCATGAATATAGAAATGACTTAGGACTTGATAGTTTAGGGTTAATGACATTGGCCTTCGAACTCCAAGAAAAGTATCCTGAATTAGATGAAACCGTTATTGCTGAATGGAAAACTGTTGGTGATAGTATTGAGACAATTAAAAAGTTAGGATGAAATTAGTTGATCAAACCTTAAATTTAAATTTAACTTTAGCAGGAAAGGAAGTTCTCAACACAGATAGAAACCGTATTATTGACTCTATTAAGCTAAACCTTGAAAAGGTCCCTAAGAACTCTCCTATACTTATATTACAAAAAGATCCTGTTCGATTCTTATATTCATTTTTAATGGCCCTTGATTTCGGGTTAATCCCCATTAGTTTACCCACAGAAACTACCGAGTTTCAATTAGAACATTTAAGAAAGAGTATTAAAGGAGCCGCAGTTTTCAATAATCAGGATATCAATTTAAGTAAAGAGACTTTAACTGAAAGCCATACAAACTGTTATGCATGTTTAACATCTGGTACTACTGGTATATCAAAACTATGTTATTTAAACTTAGACAATGCTCTTTTGAACTCCAAACTTCATGCCGATAGCTTAGGAGTTAACAAAGATAATACTGTTATACAAACCTTACCTCTCTATCACTCCTTCGGCATCATCTCTTATATCTTCGCTTGGATTAAATGTGGCTTTACTTTAGATTTAAATCACATTTTTCTTGGCTTAAAGACATTATCAAAAAGAAATTTAAAAAATTCAGTAATTCATTTGTCCCCTAGCCAATTAAGATTTATGTTAAAAGAAAAAACCTCTCCTCCAATAGGTATTGATATAATTTCGATAGGAGGAGGATCTATTGATAATAAAAGCCTAAAAGAGATTAAAAGAAAACTCCCCAATACTGAAATATACACCACCTATGGTCTTACTGAGGCTGGTCCAAGAGTAACTACAGGTCTATGGAGCGATCACGAAGAAGGCTTTATAGGATCTAGCTTAAAGCGTGTTGAGACAGCAGTACTTGATTCAGATTCAAAGATATCGAGAACAGGAGTAGGAAAACTTTTAATAAAAAGTCCAACTCTAAAGTTAAATATAAAAGAAAATGAGTTAATTGATGGATGGCTTATTACTAGAGATCAAGTAAGAATCAATGAGAATAGCGAAGTATTTTTCATAACAAGAGAAGATGATCTCATCAATTTTGGAGGTATAAGTTTGTATCCTTCAGATATTGAATTAGTTATTAAACAACACCCAAAAGTAGTAGATGCAATTGTTTTAAAAAGGAAATCAGAGTTATATGAAGAAGAGCCTATTCTTATTGTTGAACCAACAGTTGAGCCTTCTTTGCTTAGAGAATTTCTTAAGGGAAAACTTGCTTCTCATCAAATCCCTAAATTGATTTATTCCTATGAATCTCTTCCTAGAAACTCCCTAGAGAAAATTGACCGAAAACAATTATACAAAACTTTGGAGCAAGAATGAGTTTTCGAATTGTAGAAACAAGTCATTACCTTCCTGATAACATTCTTACGAATCAAGACCTCATTGATAAGTTTGGACTTAGGATGAAGTCTGGATGGGTTGAAAAAATTGTAGGGATCAAAGAAAGAAGATGGGCCGTTGAAGATCAGGCGACCTCAGACCTTGCCACTTTTGCTTGTGAAAAACTAAATCTCAAAAATTTCCAAGGACCTATATTCCTTTCAACTATCACTGGTGACTATTTAACACCGTCAACAAGTTCAATTCTAAAGAGAAAACTTAACTTAAACGACGATTACCCTTGTTTTGATATTAATGCGGCTTGTGCAGGTTATCTTTTTGCTCTCGATTCTGCCCTTGGCTGGCTAGAACGAGGGAAATGTAAACAAGCACTAGTTATAGCAACTGAATGTCGTTCAAGATTTATAAATACCTCAGATAGACGTACAGCATTTCTTTTTGGCGACGCTGCTTGTGCGATGATAGTAGAAAAATCAGATTCCCCAAATCAGATTGAATGGGTAGAAACAAAAACCGAGGCCTCAAAAGATTATGAAATTTTAATTCCAGCAGGAGGAACTAAAGAGCCTTTTTCAAAGGAAACTTATTCTTCAAATAAACATCTTATAACGATGAATGATGGAACCAAAATATCAGAGATAACCAAATCAAAATTAATAGATAAAGTGCTTCAAACCTTAGAGTCTAAAAACCAATCTCTAGATGACTTTGATCATTTTATTTTTCATCAAGGGAACGGTCTTTTAATTAGGGCCATTGCAAAAGAAATGGGAATCTCAGAGTCTAAAGTTTGGATTAACTTTGATAAATATGGAAACTCAAGTTCTGCTAGTGTTGGACTCTCCCTCTCTGAAGCAATTAAAAGTGGTTCCATAAAAAATGGGGAAAGAATTCTAATCATGGCGATGGGAGCTGGTTATCATATAGGAATTGCCTCTATATTGTGGGGTCAAGAATGAGGATACTCCTTACTGGTGGGACAGGCTTGCTCGGATCACATATTATTGACCGAGGTCTACAGTTAAATCATCAGTTCGTTGTCCCCTATAGAAAAATCTCGAATCGGCATTTTTTAAATCGACACAAAGATAATGAATCTATTCGACTAATTGAAACCAAACTTACAGAGGGCCTTCCTGAACAATTATTTTCAGACGTTGATGTCATAATTAATGCTGCGGCCTTTGCTTCTCCATTTGAAAAAGATCATGAACTAATGGAGCAAATGAATACTCAACTGCCTAAGTCTCTTTACACTATGGGGAAGTCTGCCAATATAAATAAATTTATACAAATCTCCTCCACAAGTGTTCTAGGATCAGAAGATCAATCACAAGAGTTAACAGAAACTTCAAATTCCCACATGAGAGAAACAAAGTATGCTCTCACAAAAAAAGAAGCTGATGATTGGCTTGATAATCAAGATGTTTCAAATGTAACGGTAATTCATCCCGGGTTTATGTTAGATAAGTATGATTCAAGACCAAGTTCTGGTGCCGTTTTAATGGCGCTCAAAATGAAAAAATTTAATTACTACACTAAAGGTTTCAAAAATATTGTTGCTGCATCAGATGTAGCTAATGGTATCTTCCTTTCACTTGACAATAATTCCCAAGGTCATTTTATTCTAGGTGGAACAAACATTGAGATAGAAGATTTTTTAAAAGTTTGTTGTGAAAAAATTGGAAAAGACTTTAATGACTTATCAGAAATTTCAAGAGAAGAATTAAGGAAATATCCTATTGAGAGAGAGTTTTGCTTAACTCAGAAAATCTCATCTCAAAAAGCTATGAATGAGCTTAAATATAATCCAAAAACTGAACCGTCCCAGTGTCTACAGAATTGTTTAGAGTGGTTTCAAGACAAAAGAATGATGAGGTTAAAAAAATGAACAAACAACTTATTATTTGTATGGATTTAATTGGATATATTTTTATAACTGTACCTATACTCGCCACTTGGTCATTAACATTTCTATTCTTTACTAAAGGAACAAATGAAATACTCATGTGGTTAACCCCAGTATTTGCCATTTTCACACTTTCCTTTTTTCTTTTCTTAATGAGAATAATTATTCCAAAACCACAAAAAGGTGTCATTACTGTCGGCTTTAATAATGAGTATCTCGGTTGGTATATGAATCTTTGTTTATTACGCGCCTTTCTCTGTTCAGGACTTAGAAAAATCATTTTATCAATGGCTTGGAGTCGATATTTAATTTTTAAAGCTTTAGGGGCCAATGTCCCTTACAATTTCCAAATGGCCCTAAATAGTGAGATTACAGACCTCACAATGGTAACAATTGGTGAAGGTTGCTTGATCGGAGACAATGCCAAGATTACTGCTCATTATATTGCAAAAGATAAAATAGTTTTACGTCCAGTTTATCTTGCACCAGGAACACTTATCCTCCCCCACACGACTGTAAAACCTGGAACAAAAACTGAACCCAATCAAGTTTACGGAAAAGGAAAAAATTTATGAAAGTCCTAATAACTGGCTCAAACTCGGACATCTCTAAATCTTTAGGAGAAATTCTGCTCGAACGAGGTGATTCAATTGTTTTTACCTGCAGCTCTAAAGAGAGTCACAAATCTGCCAAAGAATATTGGGAAAAACATCCTAATAAAGACCGTATTGATTTCTGTATTTTTAATTTTTCAGCCCCAAATACTAATATGGAACAATTAGTAAAATTTGAATTAGATTCAGTTGTACTCAATGCATGGAAAAAAGTTGATGAACTAAAAGATTTTCATGAGTTTACAGATGAAGATGTTGATTCAGAGCTTTTAGAAAATATCAAAGGAAATGTCCTTCTTTTAAGATCTTTAATTCCTGGAATGGTTGAGAGAAAGCTAGGTCGAATTTTATATATATCAAGTGTAGTTGCTAGTGCTGGCACTAGTAAGTATGGACTGTATTGTTTAGGTAAATCTGCGATAGAAGGACTCATCAAAAATATTGCAGTTGATTATGGTAAACATAACATAACAGCAAACACACTCCGCCCAGGAATAATCAAAACACAAAGAACAAAAAGATTCTGGGAAAGAGAGTTCTATGCCAAGAGAATGTCAAAAGGTATCCCTATGAACAAGCTAGGTGAACCTGTCCATATTGCACAAAGTTGTTTAACTTTTCTCATGGAGGATACTTACATCAGTGGTAGCTCTCTCAACGTAAGTGGCGGCCTCCCCTTAATTTCTACGGCCGGGGCAATTAAGGAAGAGAAGTAAATAAATACTGCTCTAGCTGCATCGCAACAGCACCTTAAATTCTTAGACGCATTCTAATGAGAATTGTTAATAATATTCATAATTTCAATTACTTATAGTCAGTTTTATGAATAGCAACTCAATGCATGATTGTCAGGAATATATGTTTAATATAGATTCAGCTCATGCGTGAAACACTAACACTTCTATCGGCTGCCGCTTGGATCGGGCAGAAAACCGAGGGTACAAACTTGGCCCCTGGTTGGCTAAAACATAGAGGTCTTCTAGGGCAGTTACACGAAATATTCTCTACTATTGATGACCTCCCAGAATTAAGAGAAGTGCATTTAGAAGAGCAAGACAAGTTGTTTGAAGAGCATTTTCCAGACAAGGCACATAACTTTCCAAGTGTTACAAATTATAACAAACATCTATCAAATATAGTTGAAGACCAGTTAGGACTTCTTAACTTTGTTCTCACCATTGGTGGAGATCACAGTATTGCACTTGGAACATTATCTGGTGTACTGAAACATAATCCCAATACAAAAATAATTTGGGTTGATGCACATGTTGATATCAATACTCCACTTACAAGTCCTAGTGGAAACATTCATGGTATGCCTTTAAGCTTTCTACTTAAACTTTATTCTCATCCAATGACAGATGAATACACAAGGTGGATCCCTCAATTGGATCCAAAAAATATTGTTGTAATTGGTGCAAGAGATATAGATGAAGGTGAAGTTAAACTTCTAACTGAAAATGGTATTTGCGTATATACCTCTAAAGAAGTGAAAGCTTACGGAGTAGAGCAGGTCATTAAAGAGGCGACTAAGAAGTTGGACCCTTGGGGCAAAGACCCTTTTCATATAAGTTTTGATATTGATGGGATAGATCCCAGTTACGCTCCTTCAACAGGTACTCCTGCCAAAGGTGGCCTAACGTTGAATGAAGCCAAAAGCATCATCAAAGAAGTACGGAAAACAGGCCGTTTAAATTCGATGGACCTAGTAGAAGTCAATCCTATGCTTGGGGATGAAGAGGATTTGCAAGTGACTGCAAATACCGTCTTTGACCTTTTACATTCGCTAAAAGTTGAAGATACTCATATTTCTCAAAACATCAGTAAGAACAAAGCCCCTCTTATTCTAAACTAAATACCCATAATTATGAGAATTAGCTACTAAACTTGACTTTTTTCTCATTACTGACTAAAATTCAATTCTAGTCAGTCGATAAGACTGATAAGGGAATACAATGGGTATTGATAAAAACAAGAAAGATTGCATTCTAGTTGAAGCTGCTCAAAAGTTTGCGAAGTGGGGCTTTAAAAAGACTTCAATGGATGAAATAGCCAAGGCCGCAGGAGTGGCCAAGGGCACATTGTATCTCGTTTCAAAATCTAAAGACGAATTATTCTACCAAGTACTCACTCGGCAAATTAGAAGATGGGACCTCGAAGTCCTAGAGGATGTAGACCCGGCACTACCCGCCGATCAACAACTCCTTCAAGCAAGTCAAAGAACAATCGAAACAATGGATAAATACCCTCTCATAAAAGACTTCTTTTTTGGTAAGTATTCATCCCTCATACCTAGTGTAAAAAATAAAATCCCTGAATTAAGAAGACTGTCCCTTGGACCAATTAGAGAAATACTTCAAACAGGGATCAGGCAAGGTACTTTCAAAGGTGACTTAAATGTTGAACAAGTTGCAAATATCCTTTTAGACCTTATGACATCAACCTTTTTGTTCCACATGAATGAACACACAAATATGGACGACTTAAGAGATAGAGAAAAAACAGCTTTTGACCTTATTTTTAATGGAATACGGGCGAAGGCCTAAAAAAATTTACCACCCACTGACTAAAACACTACAATAGTCAGTGAGTTTTTCAACCAGGAGAATAGTATGCGTACAAAAATGTTAGAAAATTACCTCAATATCCAATTTATGAAACAGGCCCTCACTAATAAAAAGGGTCTCGTTCATCTCTTTAGCCAGATGGCCGATGCTGAAGGAGGAAACTCAGGTGAGCTACATCTTTTTGATAAAATAGAAGATTATATTCAAGATCCGACCATCAAAAAAATAGTAAAAGCACATAAAGCAGATGAAGAAAAACATGAACAAATGTTTCTCGATTATATTGAAATGTTAGGTGAAAAACCAATTCCACTTACAGATGATATTAGATTATTGAAAGTTTTAGACAGTGAACTCAATATTTTAAATAACGAGATAAAAACTGATCAAGATGTAATCAACATTATGGCCTTGCTTTTAGTTATTGAAGAAAGGGCCATCCTAGAGTTTCAAAACCTATTACAAGTCTTTGATAAAGACTGGGCCATAAAATCTATGTTAGAAGAGGCCATAAAAGATGAGGAAAAACATTTAAAATTCTGTAATAAAATAATTTCTCACTACACTACAGATGAGGTCGAAGTTAACAAACAAATTGAAGAATACAGAAGACTAGAAGATCTGTCTTACAGGAAACTAAGTTTGAATCACATGAACTATTGCTTAAATGAGAACTTTATCGAAGGTAGTTTTAAACAAAACTTTTGGCGGTTCTTAGGTAATATTGCAAAGAGTGGTATTCAAAATGAAAAAGGTCATGAATCTTGGGAGCCAATAGGAGCTTAAAAGATATTTAAATAAGTGCACAATCGTGCACTTATTTATTTAGTTTTGCTTTAATTTTTTGATGGGCCTTTTTGGCAACCATATCAACAGAAGAGCCTGTTTTTTTAGATATTTTCAAATAAGCGTTCTTTCTTTTTGTATTGATTTCAGATACTAGATCTTCAGCACCGGGGTTAGTTGCTTTTATGAACCCTGTTGGCAGTTCTTCAACCCATCCCTTACTTCTGGCCTCTTTTAAAGTAAGAGCAAAAAGTGAAAAAGATGATAAAAGAAAAAGAATTGTTATAAGTTTTTTCATAATAAATATCCTAGAAAATGTCTTCGTTATCTTCCATTACGTTATCTAATTGTTTATCAATTTTTACATTTATATCGTGCTTGATATTAATGTTCATATTAATCTCAACAGGTTTATCAGGTGCTTGAACCTTTACTGTTGGAGCACAAGAGATAAAAAAGAATGGAATTAAGAGTAGTATGTATTTTTTCATTTTTTCAACTTTTCCAATATACTCTGTTCTATCTTCTTTGGAAATTCCATAAGAAAAAGAGTACTAATCAGTGTGTCTTTGACATCTAAATCTAGGTTTAATCCAAATTTAAGAGGTCTTCCATTGTTGACCTTTAAATTTTTGCCAAGAATAGATGTTTTCATTTCAAGATTGTACTTCTCATCACTATCAACATCAATGCTCAATTTGTCGTAATGAAAATCCCAGAGATAATCACTCAACATTTCGACATGCAAGTTACCTGTCTTTTTTAAAGGATTAAAGCTTTTAGGTCTGTATTTTAGAACTCCCTTATCCTTTGTTTCTAGCTTACCATTTAAGACTTCGGGTATTTCACCCTTCCAAATGATTGGAAGAGAACCTGTAAGCATACCAGACGCTTCGACAGCATCCTTTAATCCCATCTTTAATGCTTTTTCTAAGGGGATATCATCTACCTCTACAGTTAATTTCTTAAACTTATTCGTTAAGCGATAAAAAAGAAATGGTTCTACCCTAACATTTCCATCAAGTATTGAGAATTGAACTGAGTTCACATCAATTAATTTTTTATTTTGTATTTTAAATATTATATCTAAATCAGAAATATCAATTCCGAGATCTGCTTTTTTTATTTTTAAACTTGAATATTTCTTGGAGCTGAAATCATTAAAATTTATCAAGTTAAATTTAACATCTAAACCTTTAACTACCATCTCTTCCCACTGAAATTGACCATTTTCCAAAGACAAATCCAGTTTTTCTTTACCGTTTTTACTAAGGCTTTTATAACCTAATAGAGAAAGGCTTCCCCCTACTGAGGAGATATCTTTTCCAATGCAAGGAAAATTTGTTTTAAAATCAATTTCTGATAATTTTTTAGATTTAACATTAAATCTAACTATATCCCCGATTAATGCTTTAACTGTAATTTGCAAATCTTTTCTATTCTTTGGAGTAGAGATAGAAACTGAATAATGTTCTTCACTTTTTAGTGCATTAATTTCTAAGTCAAGATCCTTAACACAGTTAGACTCTGTATGTGAGATGTTATTTAAATGGCCATTTACCTCAAGGTTTTGAAGTGATCCTTTTAAACTTAAATCGATTTTTTCCCAGTTAATTTGATTATCTAAAAAACCAGAATTTTGATCAATATCGATTTGAATCGTCTCAACCTTAATTCCGTTATTTGTAGAGATAATGTTCAAGAAAGATTTATTATTTATTTTAATAGAATTAAGAGCAACTTCACTCAAAGGCTTTTGTGTGATTTTATATTTCAGATCTAATTCTACAGATGGAAACGAGACTCTAAGTGTTTCTCCGATGATATTTAACTTTATTGATAAATTGTCAAAATCAAGATCGAATTCATCTGAAGAGATTTTAAACTTATTCAATGAACGAAGAGTAATTTCACTATTTTTCTTATCAATAGTAATATTAACCGCCCCGTCTCTTATCATATATTTATTTAGAATTTTCTTAGGCAATGTAATATTTAAATTACCATTTTTAAGAGGCAATTCCTTAATCAAATTGGAAAATTTTAGAGGTTTAGATTTTTTATTATCAGTATCCGGCAGTATTGACTCAGTATTAACTTCGAGACCATCTAATTGTATATCTTCAACTTCTTTATTCAATAAACCAGAAAGAGTCCAAGTTACCTTAAGTTCTTTTAATTTTACTCCTCCACTTAAAGTGGATAAATTATTAATCGTAATATTACTAAGACCAACATCACTTACGGTCAATTCTGATTTCTTTAAACCCTGTTTTGTCAGAACCTTAAGAAGAGCAAATTCTGTAATAGAATTCCATGGAAGAAATATTAAGATAAATATAAATGAACAAATCAAAGCAGAAATGATTTTCAAACGAAAGGTCATTTAAAGTCTGTCCTTTCCTTTGTGGTCTCCAATGTACTCAAATCTTGGAATTTCTTTACCATCTATGGTCACATTTTCTATAAACATAGAGAGAGGTCTAACCCACAGGTCACCTAGTTCATTCTCATATAAACATTTATAAAAGACCATTTCTTCAAGTGTTTCAGAATGCCTCACAACATCAAGTAATAAATAATTATTACCCTTGTAGTGACGGTATAATCCATTTTTTTTTATAGTCATTTTAAGGCCCGATTTATATCTTCTTCTAATTGTTTAAAGTAATCAGAATCTCTGAATTTAATTCTGTCATTTGAATTACTTTCGTAATTTTGAAAGAAAATTTTGATTCTGTAAAATGGGCCGAGGGCACGGTGGGAAATCAAAATAACAATTAATATAGTTAGAATTATGCCTACTGCAGATGCCATCATAACATTTGAAAAGACAATTTCCTGTTGTGCGTTGATTAGTTTAAAGTAACCACTATTGCTTGGAAAATTAAGTTTCTGTCCTATATCAGTAAGTCTGTTGAAAGAAGCTTGTACTGAGAAATAAGCTCCCCCAAGGCTTAGTATTGTGGCGATCAGTGCCCCAATGATAAGTTTAAATTGAATATGTGGGAACAAAAGATAGTTTTTTAATTTTCTTTTTTTAATATTCATAGTGCAATCTCGTGATATGGAAGATTAATTTCGTAAACTTTTTCACCACCTGTATGAACGTAAAGTATATCATCTATTAAAATAATTTCTTTTACATACTGAAATGTTAGATCGTTTAAGGAATATAGTTGTTTAAAGTCACCAGTTTCTGGATCAATAATCACGACATGATCATTAGCAATACCAACAAGTTTTTTGCTTGGTAACTCCTGAGCGGTAAATGAGACCTGACCTCGAATATTCTTACTCCAGATTTCTTCAAGTTCAAAGTTAAGTGCAGTCATATATTTTTTAGAAATAATAAAGATGGTATTATTTATAACTGTAAGCTTACCTCTTTTAAATTTCTTATCTAATTCTAGACTCTTGATAATTTCTTGATTTTGATCCAGTAAAAAGGCATTTGTTTTCTCTTCCATTCGAGATAAAACTAAAAAGCCATTTGCTGTTGTAACAAAATCAATAATAGAGCCTACTTCTAAATCTTTACTTATTTGATCTTGTGACTCTAAGTCACTACTCACAACAAACCTTTCTTTATCTCTATTTTTACCTACAAGATAAATCATCGAATCTTTTTGAATAGATTTCAAGACCTTCATTTTCTCCACTGCTGAGATGTATGGTGAAGGGTTAACAACATTTTGATCATTAAATAGTTTCTGTATCCACTCATTTACAGGACTCTCAACAAGAAGCTCATGTATGCTTCCTCGACGATCAACAAGATACTGTTTGTTATCTATCTGATGAATTCCAATAGGTGTAAAAGAAAGGTTATGTACGTAGGAATTAGTATGGTTCTGTACAATACCGTGTTTCATCAAAAGAGTTAGATGTTCATTCGATTTTACTATTTTAGATATTCTCCGATATTTATATACTGAATCTAACTTTATTTGTGACCACTCTCTATCAGATTTTTCCCTAAACCAAACAATTGATTCTGGCTCTTCTAAATTTGAAGTTACTCTATCAATTTTAACCCTATATTTTACTTTCTTATGTTTAAACTTTTTAAACTTACTTGTATCTGTAGATTTTAATCTTATAGTCATGCCTTTCATATCTAATTCATAAAGGGCAGACTCATGTCTTGTAAGTAATTCAAACTTAAGTCCTTTTACTTTGCCTACGTTAATTACTTTATGTTCTAAGTTGGAATGATACTTTTGATAAGAGTTTTCAGATAAGTTTAATAAGAAGAAAATAGCTTTACTATAAAGACGTCTCCCTTCTCTCATTTGAGAAACAAATAAAACATAAGGAACACCCTTATCTTTAAGAATGGCTAACTTTTTAAGTTTAGGTTCTACATCATAAGGTCCATGCCAAACTGGTCTATACCTAAAATTCATTTGCGAATCTAATATCCTCGCGACTCGAGTCATTTGATCTTCAAGTTCATCATCACTCAAGCTATCTTTAATCTTATCTTCTGGGTCATCGTTATCTTGATTTTGACCATCATCGCCAAGATCATTTTGATCATCGTTATTTTGATTATCCTCTCCTGGAGTTGGAGTGGCAGTCGAAGTTATGGTTGGAGTGGCAGTCGCCGTTCCCGAAGGTGTTGCAGATTCAGTTGGAGTAGCCGTAACAGTTTCCGTCGGAGTTGCAGTCGCAGTTCCTGTTGGAGTGGCAGTGGCCGTTCCCGAAGGTGTTGCAGATTCAGTTGGAGTTGCCATAACAGTTTCCGTCGGAATGGCAGTCGCAGTTCCCGAAGGTGTTGCAGTCGCAGTTGCAGTTCCCGAAGGTGTTGCGGTTGCTGTTCCT
>JAGSHI010000023.1 GCA_023954635.1 Bacteriovoracaceae bacterium | reverse complement strand
TTTTCCCAGATATACCGATGAAGAACTTCGGCACCGTCGTAAAATACTTTTGCCCTAATGGCGGGCCAGAATGGTGAAAATGGAGGTACGTTATGGGATCACCTTTTGATAAGAAGTTTTTGGATTCACAGAAATCAAAACTTCTCGATCTGAAGAATGAGATTCTTAATCAAATTGCTGAGCATGGTAATGAAGAGTTTCATGTTGAAAAAGATCAAACCACAGAGGATGGAGATCAGGCCCAAGCCTATCAAGATCAAAGTGTTGCATTTGGTTTAAGGGAAAGAGAGTATCAACGTCTAAGAGATATTGATATTGCCCTAGCAAAAGTAGAAGATGGGACATATGGTATCTGTGAAGAGACAGATGAGCCGATTGGAAAGAAACGTTTAGAGAAAATGCCCTGGGCGAAACTTTCTATTGAGGCAGCTGAGGAAATCGAGAAACAATTAGGCAACTTTAGACAAGCCGCTTAATTATTATTAATAACTTTTAAACACAAAAGGTCCTGCCTCCCGGATGGGAGGCATTTTTATTTTCTTTTTTTAGTGATCTGTATTCGGCTCAGAAAGTCCTGGGTATGGATCCTTATTCAAAAAGACGTACTCATGTAGTACAGGCTTTAGCTCGACATTATTTCTCGTATAGTAATAAAGATCATACTCATCTTCATCAAACCAAATCTCAGTTTCGTCTTCATAACCAAGTTTTTCTTTTAGTTCTTCTTGAATCCAGCAGGCCTTTACTGGAATATTCATATGCTCAAGAATGACATCTCCTGAGTTGATTTCTAAAGTGAAGAAAGTAGCCTTCACCTCACCTTCTAAAATAATGTAATCATTGAAACGCTCATTCCATTTTCTAATGAGCTCACCTTGGAAGGAAATAGTTGATTTCTCATCACCTTCAAAGTCAGATTCTCTTAACTCTCCATTGAGATCACTTAAGATTTCAACAAGCCAAGGCGTGTCGCTATTAAGGCTGACTTCAAGTCCACCTTCTTTAGGTAGTTTAGTTACAATTTGACGATTATCCATAATTTGCTTAGACCATGCAGTGCGCTCACTGTCAATCACTAGGGTCAAATAGACCCCCAGACGGGGGGAATTCTTACAAAAGCTCAAAAAAACCTTACATCACCGTGTAGTCCTTTCCAATGGCTTTACTTGTGATCGCGTAAATCATAATCCTGTATCAAATATTTTTCGTGAATGGAGAGAGCATGAACATTTTAAATCCGGGACTACTAGCTGGTCTTCTACTTATAACTTCATTTGTATCAAAGGCCCAAGGCCTACCTGATGAAATTGATATCAACACATATCTAAGCAAGTATGAAGCAAGTAAAGAGGCCTCAGATCAAAAAAGAGCTACTGCTGATAGATTGTTAAATACGGTTCGAGATACTCAGTCTTCAATAGACCAAAACCTCAGCTCTATAGATGAATCAAGATCTTCAATTCAAACGAATAGAAATGAAATAAGTAATCTTGAGAATCGAAATAACGACCTTGAGAACAGAATCTCAAACCTTCAATACGAAAACCAACGTCTGAACGGCGAAGTCAGGGACCTCGAAAGAGAACTTCAAATTACTGAAGCAAGAATAAGAAGAACTAACGACGAGCTTCAGCCCGAAGAGAGAAGGCTTGAAGACCTACGATTCAAGATGCAAGATGCTAGACAACGGCTTAAAAGAGTAAGGCGCAAGTTTGAAGAAGCGGGGGCTCAACTTCAAGCATCTCAAGATAGGTTAAACCAAGCTCAAAATAATCTTAGAAACCTTAGTCAAGAAAAACAACAAACAGAATCTAAGATCACACAAACTCAAACTAATATTCAAAACTTCAAAGCTCAAATCGTTCAATTTGAAGCCAAACTTGGTCAACTACAAACGAAGAAAAGTAGATTAGAGCAAAAAGTTAATTCACTAAAGGCCCAGCTCGCCCCTCTTAAACAAAAAAGAGACCGTGCTGCTGACAGAGTGAGAAACCTAGAGAGCCAAATTGCTCCAGCTCAGTCAAAAATAAATGCTTTGAATTCTGACATAAGAAGCCTTAAATCGAAGATATCTAATCTTAAATCTAAGCTTTCATCGATCAATTCAGAGATTAGTTCTAAAAGAAGTGAACTTAATGCAATACCTGGAAAGGTTTCAGCTCTGCAGTCTGCGAACTCAACATTAAAGAGTGAAGTTTCGACTCTTCAAGTAGAAATTAATTCGTTAAAAAGTAAAGTATCTAATCTTAGAAGCAAGGCCAACTCAATCAAGTCTGAGATTTCAACATTATCTTCTGGGCCCCAAACTCCACAAGTTCAACAAAAGCTAAGACAACTTAGAGCACAACTTCAAAGAGTTAACTCAAGACTTCGTGATTCTTCAATGGCCATTAAAAAGAAGAATTCTGAGATTGGAAGAAAGCAAAACCGTATTCGTCAAAATGATTCAAAGATAACGGCTCTCCAAGGGAAAAAATCAACTCTTGCTCAAGCGATTAGAAACTTAGAAGGCAAAAAACCAGGGATTGAAAGTCAAATAAGTAACTCTGAAAGACAAGTCTCAGTAAAACAAAGTGAAGTAAACACTCTTGAGTCACAGATAGCAGGAATCAAACAAAAGCTTAACCAAGCGAAACAAAGACTTTCTGCTGCAGAGTCTGCACTCTCTGCTAAAAAATCAGAAGTAAATACTGCTCAAAATGAGCTCAATTCAGTTATTCAAAAAGTTAGTCAAACTCAAAGTAAACTTTCGAGCACGAGAACAAAACTTACAGATGCTGAAAGAAGGCTACCGACACTAAGACAAAAGGTTCAAAGGCTAACAGCTAAAATACAAAAGCAACGTTCTGCGATTGGTGGACTTAAGCAAGAAGTTGCCGCGAGAAGTAATGAAGTAGAAGTAGCAAGGAACAAACTTCAAAACGTAAGAAGAAGAGTTGCAAGACTTGATGAAGAAGTTAGACTTCAAGAGAATCTTGTCGCTTCTATTCTAAATAGACTTCAGGACCTCCAAAACAGAGCGGGTAATCTTAATCAAGATATCGACTCAAGAATTTCAACAATCAATCAAAATAGAAATAGCATTGATGGAATGAGTAGTGAGATTTCCAATAACCTCGCAAGAAAAGATCAACTTGAAGGTGATATCACAAGACTTCAAGGCGAAATTGCTTCTATGGAGATGGAAGTTCAACGTCTAAGAGGAATACTGGCCGATCAACAAAGAGATTTTGATAGCGCTGATAGTATTGCTAGAAGTTTTGAAGAAGTAACTTCTAGAGACCTTGCTGAATACAGAACAAGACAAGATCTTTATAATCAATACCTCACAGAGGCCAAGAGAATGGGTCAAGCACAAGGTGAAGCTATTGGTGATGAGGAAGGTGGAATATCTGGAGAAAGACTTGTTCTCATTGAAGCTCAGCAATATGGTGCTCGTATTGGATCTGAAGTTGCAAACTTAGATGGGACATTAAGAGGACTACTCCGAGGAAAACTTTCGGGTAATGATGAAGGTTACGATGCCGGTGTTAATAGTCAACCAGACTACGATGCAGGCTTTTCAGAAGGACTAGAAATTGGTCTCGAAATGGCAAGATCACAGGCCCAGTCTGTAGAGTTTCCAAGATCTTATAGAAATAAAAGAGAAGACCTTCTTAGAGATAACCCAAGAGGACTTTTAGTCATCGATAATAGAGCTCCTACATTTGGTTCACCATTTGATATTGAACTCATGATGTTCAATAAAATGGGCGTTGACGGTGGTGGAATCGTTAAAGATGGCGATGAAACAGAGATCTCTGAAGAAGAAAGAAGACGAGCGGATGAGATTGAATCTGCCATAGATACAGAAATTGTTTTAATAGAAAGAAAACTTACTGACTTTGAAGATCCGAACCGATCACTTAGCAAACCAGAAGTAGTATACTCAACTCCAAGAAATGTTCCAGTAGATGTTTCAAGAGTCGATTGTACAAAAGTATACAAAAACATCCCAGACTTTAAGAATGCATGTGCCAATAGTTTCTCTAGAGAATATAAATCTACTTATCTGAGATCACATAAGAACTTTTATTTCTCTGATTACGAAATTCTTTACTCAGCAAAACGAAAAGAAGTTTTTACTCTTCACAGAAACGACTCTTTTCCGACGGCTAAGTCAAAAGCATACCCAGTTGTTTTTGCAGAAGCTAAAGCGAAAGGTGCAGTTGTTGCAAGAAACCGTGGAGCTCAAGAGGGTCAAGATCAAGGTTTTAATGACAATATTGATGAGCAGAACAGACTCGCTAGAGATCGTGGAGTGAATAGAGCTTCAGGGTTCTTTCAAACTAATGGTGTTGTAAGAAAAAGAGTTGAAGAGGCCACTATTGTTGAAGCTCAAAATCCAAAAGGTCTCATCCAAGGCTCTAATGCAAAACTTGGTTTAAAGTTAGCCAACTTCGGTTATAGAGAGACCTCTAGAGGTGAAGTTACTATTAAAGTACTTGGCTCGACCTCAAATGTTGTTCTAGACAGAACACAAACAACACTTACTTCTCTTCCAAAAAGAAAGAATGTTGATTTAAAAAATATCTTCCAAATAAAAGTTAAAGAAGATGCTCTTCCAGGCTCGCCAATTGAAGTAAGAGCTAAAGTTTATTACCCTGGGGATGATATCGATTCTTCTTTTAATGAAACCGTTTTCTTTAAAGAGAAAGTAAAAGTGAATCCAGAAGTTCAGAGTGCTTTTGACCTAGAAAAAGAAGTGAAGTGGAAAAAGTGGCGAGTCTTCCCATTTAGTTGGAAATTCAGAAGCCACGAAGTAAAAGTAAACCTAACAGGTCTTAGAAATAATATCCCTGATGGTTATGTTGTTTCAGCTGAAGTCTTAGAAGGTGCAAAATATATCAAACTTGATATTCCAGCAGTAGAGACAAGCCCTATAGGGCGAGGACAAACAGCTCAGGCCAAATTAAAATATACTTTTATCAAAAAAGCAAAAGACAAAAATCTTAAGCTAAAGCTTAAGGTTGAGTATGACGGTGAGGTTCTAAAAGAACATATCGTTTCTATTAAAACAAAATAATTTCCTGGGCCGGTTGATAACCGGCCTTTTTTTTGATTCAATATTTCAATGGAACTTGTTCGACCAAATATCAAATTCAAAAAATCATTTTATGAAGCAGCTGAAGAGATGCAGGGGCAAGAGTCAGAAGGCCATCTTGTAACGGATGAGCTAACTTCTGAACAAGTTTTTATTGATCACGTTAATAGAAAGCTTGATTTTGAAACAAGTACCACTCTTCCTGAAAAATATGTAAATGAAACCACATTTTGGATTATTGAGGACGGCGAGTATGCCGGAAGAATTTCAGTTAGACATAGACTTACAGAAGCCCTTGAAACCTATGGTGGCCATATCGGTTATGTAATTCGTCCAAAATTTAGAAAGAGAGGTCTTGCGACAAAGGCCCTCAAAGAGATTTTGAAATATACAAAAGAAAGCTTAGATCTAGAAAAAGTTTTACTCACAACAGATGAAGACAATATTCCTTCTCAAAAAGTTATTCTAAGTAATGGTGGCGTTCGAGATAAAAGCCTCGATGGTAAAATCGACAAATGGCGCTATTGGATCGAACTCTAAAGCTTAACTTATAGGAAGTGAAACTTCTCGTCCTGTCTCAGGGTTAACCAATGTTGTTCTGTCCTTATAAACTCTAGGGGTAGAGTAAAGTAACGTCATGGCCTTCCACTTCGACATTTGCTTAAACTTCTCTGGATAAAGTTCATGAAGTTTAGCATTAACTTTTTTGGCATTCGACATCGGCATATTTGGAAAAATATGGTGTTCAGTATGATAACCAAAATTCATATGGAGGAATTCTAAGATTGGATTATTCGTAACCGTTAACGAGTTCACTAAAGCATCGTTCACTTTAGTATAAGGACTTAGATTATGGTTCGTAACGATATAACTAGTAAGAGTATAGTTTTGAATAAAGAAAGGAATAACAGCTAAGTAAAGCCAATTTGAAGGACCTATAAGATACAAATAAGCTGCAACAAGAACAATCTGCATTGAAAACTCAATTGAGACTTTTTTGTGATCAAGCTTGTCCCACATTTTATTTCCAAACCTCATGGAAACTTGATTAAGAAATGCTTGAAAAGAAAACCAATAGAAGAAGTAGAAGAAGCTTCTAAGGTAACCGGAGCCTGGAGCTAAACGAAAAACAGACTGCATAAATTTACTTCTCTTCCAAACTGACTTTGTTGGAAAGGCATCAGGATCTTTATAAAGAAGCTGAGTGTTTCCATGATGAAGTTTATTATGCCAAAAGGCCCAATATGTCGGAGAGATCATGCAATTCGTAAATCCTAAAAAGCCAGTCAATTTCATCAGAAGAGGATTTTTTACTGTGGCGCCATGTAATACCTCATGGGCCAAAAATGTATTTCGAGCTGAGAAAGTTCCAAATAAAATAGCGAGACCCAAGTTAGAGTACCATGACAAATCGTAGGTCATGACAACATAACCTAAGAAGACCATTATCCCAGTATGGACTAGTAGCCACGCGGCCCTCATAGGACTTCTTTTGAAAGTTTCTTTTGGTAGTACGGCCGATAGTTCTTGATTATATTGGCTCAAAGTCTTGTACTCAATCTTATTAGAGTTAGGCTGATTTTCTGGACTTACATTTTCAGTCATAATATTACCTGTTTCATATTTATCTGAATCTAGAACATTCAATTCCACGTCGTACTCCATCAGTATTTTGTCCATACACTCTACAAATGAAAGCCCCTTGTGAATAGGTTTTAAGGCCTTCTAATGTAACCAAAATGTAAAAATGTTCTGAATTAAATAAAATCTATGAAGTTTAACAGCGTGCGCAAGGGGTCATCTACTCCTTAGCGGTTTTTCTGGTAGGCAAGCATATAGTTTCTAGACTTTCTGATAAAGGCCATTGGGTTTACGGCCTTTTCCTTCTTTCGTATTTCAAAGTGCAGATGAGAAGCTGTAGATTTTCCGCTATTGCCAATTTTTGCGACAACTTGTCCTCGGTAAACTTTTGCCCCACGCTTAACACTATTTTTACTATTGTGAGCATAAACTGTACTAAAACCACCGGCATGTTTTAAGACTACAATTCTTCCATAACCTCGCATTCTTCCACTAAAAGAAACAATTCCATCATCCGCTGCAATAATGTCCTTTCCTTTCTTAGCAGGAATATCTATACCTTGATGAGGTTTACCCCATCGTCTTCCAAAGTTTGAGGAAATTTTTGTAGTGCTTGGAACTGGCCAAAGAAATTTTCCAGTACTTAAAAATTCAGCTGAGTAATTAATGTTTGCATAACTTGCACTACCACTCCCAAAGAGCTGAGCAATTCCTCTTTTGAGAGGTACAAACCACCACTCACCTTCACGAAATTTTTTCCCGCGATTGGCATTTAAAATTTCAGCTTCATTAACTTGGAATTCTTTGGCTATTCTTTCGACAGTGTCATTTATCCGAAGTTGGATATAGTGACCGGACCTCATTAACTGAGCACAAGATGTGACAAATAATGTAAGTAGTAAAAGTAAAATAGTACGTTTCTTCATCTACGCCTCGTTCAAGACTTGCGCCTGTCTTGAACTTATCGGCATAGAAGAAAATCTCTTTAAAATCAGCAATCTAAGGGATAATTACGACTTCGAAACACACCACTGTCTGTCCGGATTGCCGTCCTGAAGCTCGATCCCCATTCCCGACAATTCGTCTCGGTATTTATCGGCCAAGGCCCAATCTTTAGAGTCACGTGCTTCGTTTCTCTTTGCCACAAGTTCTTCGATCAAAGACTTATCAAGTTTTCGATCGCTGATGAGTATATCATCCAACTCGAGCATAAATTTTGACGGGTCTTGACCAAAAAGGGCCATCATATCCCCATATTTTTTTAACCAAGCTAAAAAAGCCTCTGCTGTAGGCCTTGAATTTTTATCTTTGGCCTTCTTCAAAAGATTCAAAGAATTAAAGGCCCGTACAACTTCAAATACTGAGGCGACAACTTCACCTGTATTAAAGTCATCATCAAGATTCTTTTTAATTTTGGCATCATGCTGAGACAAGGTATTTGCAAAGGATTTATTTACGACTCCTCCACCTTCAAACTCAGTTACCTGATGAGCATTACTTAGAGCTGTGTAAATTCTTGCAAGAGCAGAGATTGCACCTCTAATTTTGTCATCATTTATTGCTAACTGACTTCGATAGTGAACAGAGAGAAATAAATATTTCAATATTTCAGGGTGCCATTTATCCATAAATGACCGTCCAGTGATGACATTACCTAAAGATTTAGACATTTTTTCATCACTTAAATTAATGAATTCGTTATGTACCCAGGTATTGCAATAACATTTACCTGTTCGGCCTTCCCCTTGAGCAATTTCGTTCTCATGATGAGGAAAAATAAGATCAATTCCTCCTCCGTGAATATCAATTGTGTCACCAAGAAGAGATTGGATCATAGCAGAACATTCAATATGCCAACCCGGTCTCCCTCCACCCCATGGAGAATCCCATGAAGGCTCACCATCTTTTGAAGGTTTCCAAAGAACAAAATCAAATGGATTCTTTTTTCTTTTATCAACTTCAACTCTTTGACCGGCCTCTAAGTCGTCTATGTTTTTGCCTGAAAGTTTTCCATAAGTATCAAAAGAATCGATTGAATAAAAAACTTCTCCTTCAATAACATAGGCCTTTTCGTTTTTAACGAGGTCTTCTACAAACTTGATAATTTGAGGCATGAACTCAGTAACCCTTGGGTTGTGATCATGCTTTTTAAGTCCCAGCCTATTAAAGTCTTGTTCAAATTCTTTAATATATCTTTCAGATATAACTGTGGATTCAACACCCTCTTCGTTGGCCTTTTTAATAATTTTGTCATCTACATCTGTGTAGTTATACACAAATGTGACATCTAGCCCTGAAAGCTCCATCCAATTTCTAAGAAGATTGAAGAAGATCGCTCCTCTAAAGTTTCCAATATGAAGTAAGTCATAAACAGTAGGACCACAGAGATAAAGTTTCACCTTACCTTCTTCCAAGGGCTTAAAAGGTTCTTTCGTTTTGGTCAGGGTGTTATAAAGTTGTATGCTCATGAGGCTTTCCTCGTTTTATTTATTAGTATTTTTTGATAAGTTGATGTCGTTTCGATACGAATTTGAATAGCCCCCTAAGGGCAACAGTAAAAAAAGAATGGATTTGTGTTGAAGCGCTGGTCCATGGAAACAAGATACCAGAAAGCCAGTAATTTTCAAGCCCTAAGGAGCAAAAATATGGCCACTTACGACGTCATTTTAAAAAATATTCAGGCCCAACTTCCCTCAGGTATTAAGACCTGTAACGTCGGAATTGAGAATGGGAAAATAGCCTCTCTCGAGGCCTCTGAAAACGACTCAGCTACAACCGTCATCGATGGAACTGGTAAGCATCTTCTTCCTGGAGTTATTGATAGCCAAGTTCATTTTAGAGAACCAGGACTTACTCACAAAGAAGATTTAGAAAGTGGTTCAAGGTCAGCGGCCTGCGGTGGTGTTACAACTTTTTTAGAAATGCCAAACACTAACCCTTCGACAACGACAGCAGAGGCCATTGCAAAAAAAGTAGAACTTGCTAAATCGAAATCTCATACCCACTTTGGTTTTTTTATTGGGGCCACAGGAGAAAACCTTGATGAACTTTTGAAAGTTCCCACGATGGAAGGTTGCTGTGGAATAAAAATATTTCTTGGAAGCTCAACAGGAGACCTTCTTTTATACAACAAAGAGAAACTCCTCGAAGTATTCAAGGGTACAAAATCAATGATCGCTGTTCATTCAGAAAATGAAGAGATGTTAAAGGAAAATAAAAGTATTCAACAAAATGCAACAGATGTTCATGCTCATTATAAATGGCGTGATGTTGAAACTGCTTTCTCATCAACGACTCGAGTAATTGAGATTGCCAAAGAAGCAGGACGAAAAGTTCACGTTCTTCATATCACTAGTAAAAAAGAGATTGAGTTTCTAAAAGACAACAAAGATTTTTGTACAGTTGAGGTCACTCCACAGCACCTGACTTTATTTGCTCCTGATATTTACAATGAAATAGGAACTTATGCTCAAATGAATCCGCCAATTAGAACTAAAGAAAATACTGATGCATTATGGGTTGGACTCGAGAATGGAACTGTAGATGTCATTGGTTCTGATCATGCTCCCCATACTAAAGAGGAAAAAGACCAAGGATATCCTAAGTCTCCAAGTGGTATGCCTGGTGTTCAAACCATGCTCCCAATCATGCTCGATCATGTGAATAAGGGAAGATTAAGTTTAGAAAAATGTGTCCAACTCCTCTCAGAAAACCCAGCGAAACTTTATGGGTTAGAGACAAAAGGAAAAATTCAAGTCGGACTTGATGCTGACCTCGTGATGGTTGATTTAACACGAAAATGGACTGTTGAAGACAGCGCTATGATGTCAAAAGTCGGCTGGACTCCTTTTAAGGGGAAAGAGATTCAGGGCTGGCCTGAGGTCACTATCATCTCAGGAGTTGTCGTCGCTAGGGATGGAAAAATTGTGAATGAAGAATTTAAAGGGTCTCCAATACGTTAAGTTACTGTTTTTACAATACTGTATAAGTATTAATAAAGAATATTTTACCAATCTCCATTTTGCAAAACAGCAAAAAAGCGATATATATGTAACCCATTTTATTAATTGGGTTAAAAAAAGACCTATATAGATGAGCGTATAAGTTATGAATATTAAAACTCTAAACAATAATCCTGAGAAGATAATGAAGTGTGAAGTTCAAGACCAAACCGGTCTCAATGACTTCCAAAAACTTCCTAACCAGCACGGTACAGCAATCCCAAAAGTTGGAATTGAAAGATTCAGAGTTCCTCTTAACTTTGAACATCTTGATGGAACTGTTTTATCTCATGATGCCGAAGCCAGTATGTATGCTTACTTGGGCGCCGATAAAACGGGCGTGAACATGAGCCGATTTGTAAATATTCTTCAGGAAGAAGTTTCAAAAGCTCCTGTCAACAACCTCTTTTTTAAAAATTTACTCAATAGATTAAGATTTGAGCTTAGAGATTATGAACATGAATCTCCAGTTGATTATACTTATTTGAAATTGAAGTTTAACTACCCTGTAAAACAAAAATCTTTAAAGAGTGATAACTGGGGATGGCAATACTATGCCGTTGAAGTAGAGGGCTCATGTAATCCTACAGGTCAAATCACAATGAATATGACTGTTAATTTTGAGTATTCATCAACTTGCCCATGCTCACTTTCTATGGCCAAACAATATGAAGAAGACTTTCGAGAAGGAAGAACGACTGAAGGTAGTGGAATCGCCACGGCCCATAGTCAAAGATCTCTTTGTGTTTGTAAAATTACTTTTGATGCAGCATCAGGTTTCAGAATTGAAGAACTAGTAGATCTGTTAAGAGCAGCTCTTCCGACTGAAACTCAGCCGATGGTGAAAAGACTAGATGAACAAGCATTTGCCATACTTAACGCTGAATATCCTATGTTTGTTGAGCATGCATCGCGAAGACTTACCCATATACTTGATGAAGAGAAGCGAATTCTTGATTGGGAAGCCAGTGTAGAGCATTTTGAATCACTTCACTCTCACAATGCAGTTGCTTACATCCGAAAAGAAAGAAGTTAGAGCTTGTCTTAAAGCTTAGGTATTTAGTAAAACTTTTCTTATGAAAATTTATACTATTCTAATTTTGTTATTAGTAATTACCTCTTGTTCCTCTCCAACCATTCGAGTGGTTCACTATAATATCAAAGAACTTTCTACTCCAAAGATTGATAAAGACACCCATCAAATAAGAAATGTGAAGAAAGTTTTAGAAGGTCACTCCTTTGATATCCTCTCCCTAAATGAAATTCAGTTTGATCAACAAGGAGTCCCCACTCTTCTCCAAACAAGCAAAGGTGAAAATCTTAAAAAACTTGCGACCAAGTTTGATTTAACCGACTTTAATGATGTTTTTCACCCAGCTAATACAGGAGAAAAGGCAAAGAAGAAAAAAGATGGGAGTTACTTCCAAAATGTAGGAACAAGTGTAGCTAGAGCGCATGCAGATCAAGAAAACTTTGGAGTATTCCCCCATCAATATTCAACAGGTGCTTTACTCAAATATCGAATTATCAGTGAAATCGTCATTAAAGATTTAAAATGGAAGGACTTTAATCCTAAAATTGATCTCTCTAAGTTTAGAATGGGTAACAAGAAAAGGATTCCAAAAGATATTTCTCTTTTTGATAAGAACTTTACTGATGTTGTTGCAGATGTTGATGGGCACGAAGTTCACTTTATCTTTCTTCATACTGTCCCCTCTTATCATTTTGGAAATAAGAAATCTCCTAACTACATTAGAAACGCAGATCAACTTAGATTCTTAGAATGGTATTTGACAGGCTCAACAGATATAGACGTTAACTTAAGCTCGATAAAGCCACTATCGCCTAAAGCGACTTATATCGCGATGGGTGACTTCAATACAGACATTAAAAACTTAAAGAACCCAGGTAGTGCAGTACTTAGGAGGCTCTTTGAAAAATCTAATACATGGATCAAGCAAAAAGATATGACCTTCACTAATGAAGGGTCTTCCTATTCTCCAAAACCCTTTCGGCTATTATTGGATTATATCATTTCAAGTAAAAACTTAGAGCCAGTTGCGGGTGGAATTATTCATCCGAACTGGAACAAAAGAAGAGAGCTTGGATGTAATGGTATGCCAAAGTTGCTACCAGCAAGTGATATGGCCCTGGTGAGCTATAGGCAAAACAAGAAAGAGTGCTGGGCACTTGTCGATAAGTATTATCAAACCCTTAAAGACGCAAGTGATCATTACCCATTATGGGGTCATTTTAAAATAAAATAGTGTTATCATAATGTATGACCACAAAATCTGAAATTGAGAAAAGGTTAAAATCCTCAAAGTCTTTTTGCCTCTTACCTTGGCTTCACCTCAATATCAATTCAAACGGCAGTGTCAATCCTTGTTGTGAAACTACTGACCTATTTAAAATTGGAAATTTAGAAAATAAAACTTTTGAAGAACTTGCAAATTCTCCACGATTAGTCGAGATGAGAAAAAAGATGCTCAAAGGTGAATCATGTGAAGAATGTCATTACTGCAAAGTTTTAGAAGATAATGGCTTTCCAAGCAAAAGAGTTTTAGAGACTCGAGAGCTCTCAGAATTTGGAGATATCGTTGAAGAAACAAATCCAGATGGAACATTAAATGAATTTAAGCTTCGCTATCTTGATATTCGTTTCTCTAATCAGTGCAATTTAAGTTGTCGGACATGTCGACCGGTAGCAAGTACAGGTTGGTATTCCGATGCTAAGTTTTTGGGAATGGATCATTTTGGATACAAGGTTCAAAAACCTACAAAAGATAATATTATTCTCTGGGAGCAAATTGATAAGCATCTAAACCATTTTGAGAAGATTTACTTCGCTGGAGGAGAGCCTGTACTTCAAGATGATCATTATATTCTTCTAGATAAGCTTATTGATCAGAATAAAAATGATGTCTCTCTTTTTTATACGACTAACTTCTCAACACTTATTTATAGAAATTATGATTGTGTAGAGTACTGGAATAAGTTTAAGAGCGTAACTCTAGGGGTCAGTCTCGATGGAATGGGAGCACAAGGGGAACTCATACGAAAAGGACTCAAGTGGAGCGATGCTGAGTCTAATCTGAAAAGACTTAAGAAAGAATGTCCTCATGTAAAAGTAATCATTACAAGCACTGTAAGTAGCCTAAACATTCTTCACCTCTTAGATTTTTATGAAGCTTGGATTAATGAAGAAAAAATAGAACCTGAAAATATAAGTATTGATCTTGTAAGACAGCCTGAGATCTACTCCATTCAGATTTTTCCTAAAGAAGTAAAAGAAGAAATTTCTAAAATTTATTCTGATAGAATTGAAAATGTCTTTAAGAATATTCCGAACTCAGAATCACTTGTGGCGAAACTTGAAAGCATTATTCAGTTCATGAATGAAGATGACCTCTCGGATAAATTTTCTTCATTTAAAAAGATGACTCATGTCTTAGATAATTTACGTGGTGAAAGCTACAAAGAATTGTTCCCAGAAATGGAAAATTTTTTAAAATAAATAACCTATTCTAAAATTAACCCCAAAAGATTTTTGAGTGATACTGATTGTTTCATTTTCTTCAGTATTATTCTCATATTGGCCATAAGAGTAGTTATTCATTCTAATACTTATTTGATACAGCCAACGATCAGATACGATTTCATACCCGCCTCCATATGTAATTCCACTACCCGAATAGCGAATCACTACATTTGTTGCAGTTCCAAGTTTGTGCCCACTTGTAAAGATATAACCTAAAGTAAAAAAGACTCCTTTCAAACCAAAGTCAGTCGTAGAAATATGTGTTCCTACAAAAGCATCTGAAAGATTCCCATCTAAGTCTTTTGCCGTTGCTTCATTTTTCGAATGGGCAGGTAAAGTAGAAACGCCTGTAGCGAAATGATAATCAAGGCCTAAGAATAGTGAAAATAATGAGTTCCATTTATAATTTAGCTCAAAGTTAAAACCTTTATACATCCCATATTCAGTTGGATCATAGGCTCTTCCATTAACAGGCTCTCCTAACTTGAGAAAGGAAACCCCAGAGAGAAAACTAAATTTATAAGTTGAGTCCTCTTCCTCTTCTTCCTCCTCTTCTTCTTTTTTCTCTTTTTTAGATGCTTTTTTTCCTCTGTTGTACTTAATTTTCTTCTTTTTCCTCAGCCTTTTCTTACCAACGGCTCCAGGCGCCAAAACCTTTACCGTATATCCCTTGTCAACAAGTCCTTGTCCTTCGTAAACAATCGCAAGGGCTTTCTTTCTTGAGACTTTTTTTACTTTAGCTTTTCCTATCTGGACACCTGAGTCCTGAATAATAACCACTCCACCTGGTCCAATCGGCTTTAGATTCTTCAATAAAAAAACAATTTTATTACCTTTCACTTTTATAATAGTTTTTGCTTCCCCAGAAAATGGAAAGATCAAAGAAAGAATAAAAATGGGTACAATTATTTTATTTATTTTCATTAAATTTTAAAATCTCTTTCTCTAAAAACTGAGATGCTAAATTTTGTCCCCAGCTCGTTAACTCTTCATCTCCCCAAAAAAGAAATCCTGTCTCTTTTTGACTCCAAAGAAATTGGTGGAGATTAGCAATTTTGACATTGTTAGGTAATTCAAATTCTGTTCGAAGAGGAATCTTGTCCCCGGCGGGACGGGCCTCAATCACAATGAGAACGAGTCCTTCAAATCCTTTTAGTTTTTTATTAACTAAAGGTATTGTTTCGCTAGAGTCTATAAAAACTATATTTAAGAAAGAGTCTTTATCTAGCTCAATATCTTTATTAAAAGTAAATGCGTAAGACTTAAGACTTTCTTTTAAGCTTAGCCTTATGGGGATTGAGTGATGAAAGTATAAAGCTCCATTTCCTGATGCTTGATACTTACCCATTATTTTAACTTTCTTCCCTTCCCTTGAAGGAATCTTCATCGCATATAATTTCTTTTTGATATGAACAGAAAAGACATCATTTTTTGCTTTCGATTTGTACTGGTTAAAGCCAAAGCTAAGTAAGGAAACTGCTAGTAAGACAAGAAAAACTTTATCGTGACGAAAATGAAAATTTAATTGAACTGCAAAATACAGGCTCGCAAAGAAAAAAGAAAAGCCTACGAGATATCCAAGAAGGTCTTCTAAGAAGTCGAATCTAATGTTAAAAATTGGTTCAATTCCCATGGCCATATGCGAGACTATGGCCTGTTCACCGCCAGAACGAAAACCAAGGTAGTTAAATCCGTTTATTTTAAATCTTTCAGGAACAGAGGCAATACTTTTACCTACAACAATATGGCTGCCATCGAAATGAAATCGAACAGAGTTTTCTCTGAATTCCCATTTTGTATTTAGTTTCTCGAAAGAGATAAATTGTCCTTGATTATTCACTTCAAAAAAGCCTGAAGGGATGGCCTTGTTTCTAGATATTCTCAGTCCAAAGTATCCCTCATTTGAACTTGCTAAAAAAAATGAAAATGTTCCTTTAGGCAAAAGAGTTAAATTGAAACCTAAAGGTAAATCATATTGAGAGGCCCTCCAGGTCAGATGCTGATATCCACCCCACTCTCCCATTCTTAACTTTCCACCCTTCAATGTCTCAAGACTCTCAAAAAACTCGCTAGAGCCAGCGACAGGGATCGCCAAATGCATTTTTTCGCTATCCCATATCCCATGTTCTTCTAAAGTGTTATCGAGGTTCATAATGAAATGAGTGACCGAATAAACAAATAGAGTGATGCACATCAAATTTAAAAGATGAAACAAGTACTTAAATGGACGAGATTGTAATGTGCTAGAAGAAATCATACGTATTATTATGGTGGGCGTAAGAAGATTCGAACTTCTGACCCCCTGCTTGTAAGGCAGGTGCTCTAACCAACTGAGCTATACGCCCGCACGATTTCAAGTGTTGGCCAGAATAAGAAAAAGCTAAGAATCTGTCAATCATCATATTGATGATAATTTTAT
This sequence comes from Bacteriovoracaceae bacterium, assembly GCA_023954635.1. Classification (GTDB taxonomy): domain Bacteria; phylum Bdellovibrionota; class Bacteriovoracia; order Bacteriovoracales; family Bacteriovoracaceae; genus M0603. Next base: position 21,191 of record JAGSHI010000023.1, on the reverse strand, counting down.
AATAAAGCGTTTAAATCATTCAAATTCTATTTACAATTAACTCATCGCATAGAAAGATTCATGGCATGATGGTTCCAGCGAGAGTAAGTTGCTTAACCCACTTCATGACCGGCTCTGGAGACTTTTCACTCCCCCAAAGTCCCTCTAAACACGCTTTTTCGTAGGTAGGAAGAATATTTTCCTCAGCATAATATTCGCCTAATTTTGCAGACGCATCCTTAGGCCTTCCAGAATAACCTAATCGTGGCTTCATAGTGACCCAGCCCATACCAATGGCCGCAAATTCAAATTCTCTAGCTAATCGCTTATTGCCAGAAAGTTTTGAGGCCTTTGAAAGCCCAAGTAAAAATTTATCTGGTACCAATTCGGGACAATCCTTAAGCTTCAAGTAACAGTCATCTACTGTGTGAGGACATAGATATAAACACAGAGATGTCTCAAAAATACCTGCATGGAAGTCGTGATTCAATTTAGACTTCACAAACTCTTTGGTCTCATCATTATTTATAAACTCGGAAGTGCGTGGATAATCACCAGGGTTATAATCAATTAATTTTTGCAAAATTATATTAAATGGATTGAGAGATTTAACGCCTTTACTCTCCAAATAATCGACTCCACTTTGAATGGCCATATTATGAAGAGGGGCACCGTGAAAAGTCATGAAAATTACTTTTTGTGCACCTACGGCAACTAAAGACTTACAAAGCTTTCTAATTTTTTTCTTTAAAACTAAATAAGGAGTGTGAACTGAGCCCGGTCCAGGAGTTGGACCTGCCCCCAAGCTAAGATTTTGTCCTAATAGAAAAGGAAAATCCCCCTTCGTTTTACTTAATCTTTCATGAAGTTTTCTTGCAAGAGTCATAGAAAGAACTTCGTCTGTATATAAACTGAGGTGGGGACCATGGTACTCAACAGGATTCACCAATACAAAAACGGGTGCACCCGTTTTTAATGTCTCAGTCATTTTCTTATGAGGCATTCCGAAAAGTTCAAAACTTAAATCCATTTTAATCTCCGGTTATGAAGTCCTGCCAATCTCTTGCGAAAAATGAATAAGGATCTTCTTCCATTCTAAGAAAATCCGGAACACTTGGATGCCCTGGGTAGGGAGCAAAGTGGTGATTAGGATCATCTTTTGAGTTTCTCCAAACCATAACGTAAGCAATCTTTTTTGCCAAAGAATCTCTTTTTATGGGATTCAAAAAATCCTTAGTCCAATACTTGTGATTTTTGACACCCTCGATTCCAGTTTCAGTTAAAGCCGCGACCTTTCCCCTCTTGAGAGATTCTTTTACCATAAATCTAAGCCAAGAAATCATCTCCTTGGTGGAAGCTTTATAGTCATCGAGACCAAAAATATCGACCCAAGAATCTCCAGGGTATTTATAAAAATATCCTTTGTGTTTCGAAACGTTGTCACTTGGTCTACCTGGTGAGTATGCATAGATAAAGTTATGAACTCCCTTTTCGTCACGTAAATAGGTAACTGTAAACTTCCAAAGGTTAATAAACTCTATCTCTGCCTTTCTTCCTGAAAGTCTGGAGTTACCCCACCAAAACCATTTGTGATTATGTTCATGCCAAGGTCTAAAAATAATAGGAATCAGTTTACCATCGTTATCAACTGCTTTTTTGGCAAACTTTGCAACGACATCTAACCTCTTTTTAAAATACTCATGCCTACTTCCTCCTGGAAGAATTTCTGCAATGGCCGGTGTCTTGTCGTAGAAATTTCTTGTCGTAACGGGGTTATATGTATGCCATGAAAAAGTAGAGACTCCTCCCATTTCATGAACCTTTTTAACTTTCTTTAAGTAGAAATCGAAATAGACATTGTAGTATTGGAGTACATCTTTAAAATCAAAACCTACGATGGCCGGATATTTTGAAGACACGCGATACACATCAGGTGTTCCATCACGAAGCCACCCATGTCCTTCTTTTTCTGCATTTTGATGACCAAAAAGGAGACCTTTCCCTGAAACTTGACTCAATTTTTGATAAAGAGTTTTGGTTTCTAAAGTGGCCTTTTGATCAACCATTCCAAAAGCTTTCGAAAAAAAGATTTGAACAACTAAAACAGTCAGGATTTTTAAGTACGTATTTTTCATAAGTTATCACTAACATATTCTCTACCGTTTTAGCCAAGTACTTGAAAAAAGGGTAAAATTTTCCTACCAAATACCGAAAAATCTAATGTAGAGGAAGGACTATCGATCTCTACGCTTTAAAACCCTAGTTCAGGATGTCCTAGGTTGTTCGCGGACAGTACGTCAGAATGAGAATAGCAACCAATGTTTCATCGATTAGCGCAAGAAGAACGATGCGCCAGACGGGAAGCAAAATTGAAGAGGCCTATAGTGAGCTATCTTCCGGTTCGAGGATAACCAAAGCAGCTGACGATGCTGCGGGGTTGGCCATCTCTGAAGGTTTGCGAGCAAAGATAAGAAGTAAAGGCCAAGCCAGACGTAACGCCAACGATTCCATTTCATTTCTTCAAATTGCAAACGGTGGATTAACCGAAGTTAACAATATCCTCGTCCGAGTCAAAGAGCTCTCAGTACAAAGTGCTAACGATAGTATTAGTAACCATGAGAGGCGTCTCATGGACCTTGAGTACAATGAACTCTCCAGAGAAGTAAATAGAATTGCAGGTAGTATCGACTTCAACGGTAAAAAACTTCTCAGTGGTGATTCAGTAGAATTAAATTTTCAGGTAGACACTGAAAATAGGGCCGCAGATCGAATCAATTATAATTCAAGCAAGTTAAATACCAGTATGAGTGCTTTGGGTCTTTCTGGTACTACCCTTTCATCAAAGTCCAGCAGCCAACAACTCATTACTAAAGTTGACAGGGCAATATCTCGAATTTCAGAGAGAAGATCAGAGCTTGGAGCAGTTGAGAGAAGATTAAATTCTACAATTGGAAATATTGATATGGCAGAAGTTAACCTCTCTGCCTCTAACTCCAGAATTCGAGACACGGACTTTGCCATGTCGACATCTAAGAAAGTTAAGAATGAAATCATCCTTAACGCCAATATAGCCTCCCTCTCACAAGCGAACGCAAATCCTGCTCTAGCGGCCAAAATGCTGGGTTAATTTGTTAGTTGTGATCTTCTCGTAAAATGAATATTTCTTCTTTTGACTTTTTTAGATTTGGCTAGAGATAGCTTCTTTTCTTCTAATTGAGAAGAAAGAATGAGACATGTTTCTTGTAATTGATCGATTGTTAAATTTAAGTTTTCGACTTTGAGAATTTCATCAGAGAGAGCTCTATTTGAAGTTAAGAAATCATTGAAAATGTTTTCTTTTTCTTCAATGATTTTATCATAGTCCTCTTCAAGCTCTTCAATATGTTTCTGAGCTTTATAGAGATTTTCTTTTAACTCTATATTTCTCGTTTTAAGTTTTTGATTAAAAAAACCGGAGCTTTTGTTCTTTAGCTTTCTTTCAGATTCTAATTCTCTTCTTAAAGATTTATTCGCAACAATACTTTTATCTACAATATCTCTTAGTGTTACATTTTCTACAGCTAGTTTCTTTTTCTCAATTGTTTGATCGTTAACTATTTTTTCTAAGTTCTCGATTTGATCACTTTTTAATAAACAATCTTCAGAGATCAAAGAAATATCTTTTTCATTCATTAAAGCTTCTTCTTGTAATGAACAGATTTTCTCTTGCAACTCTTCTGGAGTTTTAAACACAACATTAATTGAACTTTTATCACTTACTTGATCAGTGATAACTGCTCTCTTTTTTCTAATGGTTGCTTTTATAGAGTTCTTTTTCATTTCCACCTAAGTCTATAATTAGACTTTTTACTCAATACATTTTTACTATTTCAATTACTTATCGGTTCTAGGGAGAAACGGACTAAGTGGACTTCGAGTGAGTGACAATTTCTGCCGACCCCTAAATACTGACAAAAATCCATGGCTAGTCATTGTAATTACATACACTTAGTCTTTACCCATTAAACAAAATCAAGTTAATTTGACCACCATTTTAAGATCTATATTATGCATGCATTGTTCGATAGGAGTTTAGAATGGATCGATCTTTAGAAATACGGTTTAACAGATACCGACACTTCTTTACGAGGCATATGAAAAAATACATTGAAGAGCGTTTTTATACCCTTCAATCTGATCCTAAAATTTTTTCAGTTATAAAAGATATTACATTTCACGATTGTGAAAGGTGGAAGACTGGTCCCATTGAATATCTCTCTCCGAGGGAAGCCCTTGCCCTTGGTATCCATTTAGGTATGGGTGAAGACCACCCATGGCTATTGGACAAATATTTCGACCGCATCATGGATTACTTTGATTGGTCGATAAATCACTCTCAGTGCAAGAAGACTCAATCCCTGGCTCATCTTGCACTGGGAGTGATCCTTTTTGAGAAGGCCGTCCACTCCCCTAGAGAAGAACAAAGAAATATGCTTTTTCTCTCTCGCCATTATCTAGATGAATGTCTTCAAACAACATTTAAGTCTTCTTCGATGGAAGTCATTATTGTTTATCAGGCCTTAGTTGAAGTCTGCTTAGATAATTTACCCGGGGCCTTAAAACACTTGGCGAAGGCCTCTAAAGTAAGTGAAGGCCCTGTTCCGATTTGGAAGATTTTGGCCTCTGTTTACAAACACCTAGGTCAAGAGCGAGTCTCTGAGTTCTATATGAATAAAATTACTAGTTTTAAGATTGAAAATAATTTAGGAATTGCTGCTTAATCAGATCAGTTAACTATAGCAATTATAGTTAACTGTGCTAAATAGTACTAATGAAAGACAATAACTCTAATGATCCACTTCACGGTATCACCTTAAAGATGATGCTCGCAGATGTAATAGATTTCTTTGGATACAAAAAATTACATGAAATGACCGAAATTCGAAGTTTTGGAGTTGAGTACCCTAGGTTGAACCCTGTCTTAAAATTTCTTAGAAAGACTCCATGGGCCCGAGAGAAAGTTGAGACTATCTACAAAGATAACATCGATAGGATTAAGGTTCATAAAACGAAGAAAAAAAAATAATTTTAGAATTGGTGTATTAATGATTGAAATAGGAAAAATAAATAAATTAATAGTAAGTAGAGAAACGAAATCTGGTTACTACCTTACTGATGAAGAAAATTCTGAAGAAGTTTTCCTGCCACCATCCATGGGCCCAATTAGAATTTCCAAAAATGAAGAAATTGAAGTCTTTGTTTATCTCGATACTCAAGGAAAACTCATAGCAACTTCAAATACTCCATTCGCTTGTGTTGGAGAATATGCACGAATGAAAGTTATTGGAGTAGAAGATTTTGGTGCTTTTTTTGATTGGGGTATTGAAAAGGACTTACTCGTTCCAGGTAATGAACAAAAAATTAAAGTTAAAATGCATGAAGATTACATTGTAAGAGTTTGTTTAGAAGAAGGTACAAATAGAGTTTATGGAACAACAAAATTAGGAAAATACATTGAGAGTTCTGAGTTTAACTTTAAAGAAAGTGATAAAGTAAAATTTGAACCTGTCTTTGAAACCGAACTAGGTTTTAAAATAATCATTAATCGAACCTTTATTGGAATGATCTACTCAAATGAAATATATGAAGAGATTCGACTTGGTAAATTCTATGAAGGCACAGTTAAAAAGATTCGAGAAGATGGACTCGTAGACGTATCTTTGCAATCACATGGAGTTAAAAACCTAGATGATGCAAAATCAAAAATATTAACAATGTTAGAAGAAGAAGGTGGAAAATCTCCGCTATATGATAAAAGCTCTCCTGCTGAAATAAAGGCTGCTCTTTCAATGAGTAAGAACACTTTCAAAAGCGCCATTGGAATGCTTTATAAAGATAAAAAAATTATCATATCGAAGTCTGGAATAGAGCTGATCAAGTCTTAAAGTTATTATAAAACATTAGGGTACAATGTATCTCGTACCCCAAAGTTTTTTAGAATTAATCTCTTTTACAAGTGTAATCAACTGTTCCACCCATATGGTCACCAGCTTGAAAAACATAATGAGCATCGAATTCAGCTTCAGTAGTTTTATTAATGACTAAGTAACCCCACATTCCGCCACCATCGTTTCCATTTGTAGCAACAGCATCAAAATCTAACTTGTCATGATTCTTGTATGTTCTTCCACGATATTTTGGATCAGCTTCTTTTTGATCAAACTTGAAAACACCATAATAAGCATATTCAGGCTCATCATCATAACCCGTAATGAGGTGACCAACTATATTCTTATAAAGAGTCTTTTCACCCTCTTGATATTTTGTAAAATGAAGTCTTCCGTCTGCATTATATGTTGAACTATGTTGTCTTAGTTCTTTGGCCATACAAACATATGAACCTTTATAGTCTGCAGCTAGTATTGAAGTTGTAGCAAGAAGCGCTGCCACTGCGATTAGTTTTTTCATTATTTCCCCCTGAAGTTTCAGGAGTTGTACGCTTAATTTAGAAATTCCTCAAGAGCCTCGGTAATCATTGCAGGCCTATACAGTCTATCTAAAATAGAGATCTTCGATTATTTTCATCTTATTTCGACATCTTACCTGCTTAAGACAAGGAGTAATGGTCTTAACGACTTTTCCATTCTCTTGAAGCTCTATTTTCCAAGGCCTTTTATGATAGATCGAATGGTAATAAGTCACAAATGTTTCTGCAAAGTCATCCCATAGGTTTGTGGCCCCATAGAGACTTGGAAAGTTTGTTTTACCAAGTTCGTTATAGACTTCTAACATGGCCTTGTTTTCAAGAGCTTGATTTGGCTTATAATAAGGCAAGTTATTAAGCTTTTTATATTTTTTAAAGTATTTAGATTCAAAATTTTCACCAGGTTTAACCCAAGAAAGTTTCAAATAATCATATTGTTCAGCCGGGCCTACTTTAAGAGCTGGATCTGTAACCCAAAATGGCAGGAGTGGATTATCGAGATTTAAAATATGCCCTAACTCATGCATTAAAATATATTCAAAGGCCCTTTCAACAGTATTAGAATCTTTACTCGCAATAATACATTTAAGCTTTATCTTACCTTTCTTAAAAAGTGATGATTCCTTCCATGTACACCAATCATTGGCCTTTTTATTAAAAATTAATTTATCGAAGACAATATAACCTTTTGAGAACCCCTCAAAGACAGCATCAGCCAGTCCGGTACCTCCTAAGTTATCAACGATCATGATTCCGGCAAGCCTACTCTCAATTTTCTTTTTGAGCTTTTCAGGTATATTTGAAACTACTCTTTTAATAATTTCTTTTTCTCTTTTAGACAATTTATGAATTTTTGGCTTTTCTTCAAATCCACCTAATTCATTTTGTAAATTTAGAAGTTTAATCATCTCATCAGTCGCGGGTACTATTCTCTCTTCAAGAGGTAAGTCTTTATACTTATCCCAATATGAGAGTCTTTGAATTGGACTCGCTTTAATTTTCTTTTTTAGAGATTCCTTCCTCTGCTTTTCTAGGAATGAACAAGAGCTTAATATTGAGCTTAAAAGAATTAGATAAATGAGCATTTTCATAATTTTAATCCAAAAAAAAAGAGGCCGAAGCCTCTTTTAATTTATTTGATAATTTTAAAGATATTCAGATCAGTTTGCAACTTCCATAGAGCCAGTGTTGTCGATGACTTTCTTGAGTCCAACAACTTGCATAAACTTTTCTGGGTTCTGAAGATCTAGTGCAATCTTAAGAACTTCTTCAACATGCTCAACTGGAATAATTTCGATTCCTGATTTGATTTCCTCTGGAATATCAGGGATATCTTTCTCATTCTTCTTAGGAATAACAACTGTTGTAATTCCACATTGCTTAGCCGCAAGAACCTTCTCTTTTAGCCCACCAATTGGAAGTACTCTACCTCTAATTGTTACTTCTCCAGTCATGGCAACATCTTGTCTTACCTTGATACCAGTAATGGCCGAAGTAAGTGCTGTTGTCATAGTTACACCTGCAGATGGTCCATCTTTTGGTGTAGCACCTTCTGGCGCATGAATATGAATATCATTCTTTTCATACCATTCAGGATCGATTCCTAGTTTATCTGAAATTGATCTCACATATGAAAGCGAAGCTTTAGCTGACTCAGTCATAACTTCACCAAGCTTACCTGTAATTTGAATTGCTCCTTTACCAGGAACAGTAATAACTTCAATGTTAAGCATTTCTCCGCCAACAGAAGTCCAAGCCAGACCATTTACAAGACCTACTTGAGGTTCTTGTTCTCTATCTGTACTCTCAAACTTTCTAGGCCCTAAAAACTTAGCAAGCTGTTTCGGTGTTACAGTAAACTTTTTACCTGTCTCAATCTTCTTAGAGACAACTTCTGTAGCTAGTTTTCTACAAACTGTATTACAAAGTCTTTCGTACTCTCTAACACCACTCTCTTTAGTATATCCACGGATAACATCTAACATTATTTTGTCAGACATATTCACTGTGTACTCATCAAGTCCATTTTGCTTAACAGCTTTCTTTAAAAGATACTTTTTACCAATTTGAAGTTTTTCATTTGGTGTGTACCCAGGAACCATTATGATTTCCATTCTATCTCTAAGTGGTCCAGGTACTCTAGAAAGATCATTCGCTGTCATAATAAACATAACTTTTGAAAGATCATATTCAACTTCAATATAGTGATCCCCAAAATTTTTGTTTTGCTCAGGATCTAGTACTTCAAGCATTGCTGAAGCTGGGTCACCTCTCATATCCGAAGTCATCTTATCGATTTCATCGAGAAGGATGACAGGGTTTGAAGTTCCAGCTTTCTTAAGAGCGTTAATGATCTTACCAGGCATAGCTCCAACATATGTTCTTCTATGACCTCTAATTTCACTTTCGTCTCTTACTCCGCCAAGAGAAATTCTTTGGAAGCTTCTCCCCAATGAAGTCGCCAAAGATTTAGCAATTGATGTTTTCCCTACACCAGGAGGTCCTGCCATACAAAGGATCGTTCCTTTTCCTTCGTTACCGACAAGTGATCTCACCGCTAGATATTCGACAATTCTGTCTTTTACATCATTCATCCCATAATGTTCATCATCAAGGACTTCACGCGCATGAGTTACGTCATTATTATCTTCTGTGTATTCACCCCATGGAAGGTTAAGCATCCAATCAATATAGTTTCTAACAACTGCAGCTTCTGCAGACATTGGAGACATTGACTTAAGTTTCTTAATTTCCTTCTCAGTTTTGGACTTAGCCTCTTCTGGCATATCCTTAGCTTGAAGCTTTTCTTCCATTTCCTGGATTTCTGTCTTCTCGTCTTTTTGACCAAGCTCTTTTTGGATAGCGTTCATCTGCTCATTTAAGTAGTACTCTTTCTGCGATCTCTCCATTTGAGATTTCACTCGAGTTCTTATTCTTCTTTCTACATTGATGATTTCAATCTCACCTTGCATTTTTTCAAGAAGTTTATGAAGCCTATCTTCAACACTTACCGCCTCGAGAATTTCTTGTTTCTCAGGAATCTTCATCGAAAGATGAGCAACGATAATGTCAGCCAGTCTAGATGGATCCGTAATCGAAGAGATACTCATCAATAGTTCTGGTGGAATTCTTTTGTTTAACTTCACGTATTGTTCAAATACGTTTTTGATCGACCTCATCGTCGCTTCAAGTTTAACTTGATCGTCGATAGTCGATGCACACTTCTCAACATCGGCCCAATAACCTTCGCTGTTCGCATGAAAGTCAGAGAGTTTAGCTCGATACTTTCCTTCAATTAACACTTTTACAGTGTTGTCCGGAAGTCGAAGCATCTGAATGATGTTAACTACAGTTCCAACGTCGTAAACGTCTTCCCTTTCAGGATTTAAAACTGAAGCGTCTTTCTGTGTAACCAGAAAAAGTTCATTGTCGTTTTTCGAAGCTTCCTCGAGAGCAGCAATTGATTTCTCTCGGCCGACGAAAAGTGGGACAACCATGTGGGGGAAGATGATGACATCTCTAAGGGGAAGAAGTGGGAATTTTTTTGTTCCTTCAGCTTTTTTATCCGGCATAGTACCTCCTGCACTATTAAATGAGCCGGTTAAAGGTCCACTACTTGAACCTTCAACTCTTAACTAAATTGTCCCACGAAAACGAAAATTTCTCAAAAAAAACAAATAACTAGGCGTTTATTTCCTAAGGAAAAAATTGTTTAAACAAGGCGTGTCACGAGCAAATTTGGGGGTCTAATCAGTTGATTTTAAAGGAAGTCCAAAAAAAAGCTGTCCGAAGACAGCTTTTGTAAGTTGAAAATTTTGTCAGTTTTAAGAGGCACTCTCAATTGTTTTAGAACCTTTGACAGCCCCTTCTGATGGGGTATTCAGTTTTCTCTCCCCTTCTATCAATTCTGGAGAGGTCTTTCCAAGAATTGAGTCATGTGTGATTAAAACTTTGCAAATTTTGTCATTTGTAGGGATTTCATACATCACATCAAGCATAACTTGCTCGAGAATAGCTCGAAGTCCTCTGGCCCCAGTCTTTTTGGCAAGAGCAATTCTTGCGACCTCATTAAGGGCCTCTTCTTCAAAATCTAACTCTATCCCATCGAACTCAAAGAGCTTCGCATACTGTTTTGTAATAGCATTTTTCGGTTGTGTAAGAATATTTACCAGAGCATCTTCATCTAGTTCTTGAAGAAGAGCATTTACCGGTAGTCTCCCAATAAATTCTGGAATTAATCCAAACTTTGAAAGGTCTTCTGCCTCAATCCCACCAAGTTTTTCAGTGATTGAAGGTCCGACATCCTCTTTCGTTGAAACAAGTCCCATAGGTCTTTGAGTCATTCTCTTTTCAATAATTTTCTCGAGCCCTACAAAGGCACCGGCAACTATAAAGAGAATATTTTTTGTATCAACTTGAATAAATTCTTGTTGTGGATGCTTTCTTCCACCTTTTGGTGGTACAGCTGCAACAGTTCCTTCAACTAATTTAAGGAGTGCCTGCTGAACGCCTTCACCTGAAACATCTCTTGTAATAGATGGGTTTTCACTCTTACGAGCAATTTTATCAATCTCATCTATATAGACGATTCCTCTTTCAGCTCTTTCAACATCGTAGTCGCAGTTTTGAAGAAGATTTAAAATAATATTCTCAACATCCTCACCAACATAACCTGCTTCAGTTAAAGATGTTGCATCTGCAATAGCAAAAGGAACATTTAAAAATCTTGCAAGAGATTGAGCGATAAGAGTCTTACCAGAACCTGTTGGTCCGGCCAGAAGAATATTAGATTTTTGAAGTTCTACTTCTTCTCCCTTTCTTCCTTTAGCATTAGTTGAATGAGAAATTCTCTTATAATGATTGTGAACCGCTACAGAGATAATTTTCTTAGCTCTTTCTTGTCCAATAACGTATTGATCAAGGTTTGCTTTAATCTCGTGTGGCTTTGGAACATTATCAAGAGCCGCTTTAGTATTGGTCTTCATTGAATCTTCAAAAATAATATCGTTACAAAGCTCGATACACTCGTCACAAATATAAACACCCGGACCAGCAATTAACTTTTTAACTTCTTTTTGAGACTTTCCACAAAAGTTACAATGCAATGTTGAGTTATAACTTCCTTTTTTGTCAGACATATATTTTCCTTTTACTCGGTAAAATTTTTTCTTATTTATCTTTCAAATTACAAATTTATTATTTCTTTTCAGCACTTCTATCAATAACTGCATCAATTAAACCAAGCTCAATGGCCAAAGATGGTGAGAGATAATTATCCCTATCGGTTTCTTTCTCGATCTTATCAAGTGTCATTCCAACAGAAGAGTGTTTTACATAAATTCCATTTAATTGATTCTTTAAGTCTTGGATTTCTTCAGCTTGAATCTGGATATCACTACATTGCCCTTGAGCACCACCTAAAGGCTGGTGAATCATAATTCGACTATGCGGAAGAGAATGTCTACAACCCTTTTCCCCAGCAGTTAGAAGAAGCGAGCCCATTGAAGCGGCCAGCCCAACACAGTATGTGTGAACAGGACAAGTAATATGTTGCATAATATCGTAGATCCCAAGACCTGCATAAACAGATCCACCAGGACTATTAATATAAAAATGAATTGGTGCTTCAGGATCACTTTGTTCTAAAAAAAGCATCTGGGCGATTATCAAGTTAGCAACGACATCATTAACTTGTGTCCCTAAGAAGACAATTCTATCAATTAAGAGTCTTGAGTAAATATCGTACTGACGCTCTCCCCTTGCTGTTTGCTCAATAACAATTGGATTTGGAATGTACGCATGTGGGTCTTTCATCTATTGGTCCTTTTATAGAAAGGTTAAATTTCTGATTTCATTAGATCTTTTCGGGCACTAAGCTCCTGATCTTTAACAATAAAGGATAATATCAAATGAAATAAAGGCAAGGTACGCGGTTCCTTTTCTGAGCATTGCACAACAGTATTCCTAAAACCATCCACCTAAGCTAGATGAAGTATATACCTTAACATTCCAGGTCTTGAATTGAGGGCCATTTAGCTCTAATGTGTAGCAAATTTGAAATAGGTTAATTTTTAACCCTTTTATCCATATATTATGGTCAATTATTTTTAGGAGATTATTATGACTGCAAGACTTATTGGAAACCCAGCTCCAGAATTCTCTGCTCAAGCGGTAGTTAATGGAGAAATCAAAGAAGTAAAACTTGGTGACTACGACGGAAAGTGGAAAGTACTTTTCTTTTACCCACTCGATTTTACTTTCGTATGTCCAACAGAAATTACAGCTTTTTCTGACAATGTAGAAAAGTTTCAAAAGCTTGGTTGTGAAGTAATTGGTTGTTCAATTGACTCTCAATTTTCTCACCTTGCGTGGACAAAGCAATCAAGACAAGAAGGTGGACTTGGCGAACTAAGAATCCCACTTCTTGCTGACGTTAATAAGCAAATTGCAACAGACTACGGAGTATTAAATCCAGGTGGAGTTGCTTTCAGAGGAACTTTCGTAATCGACAACAACAATGTTGTTCAACACGCTTCTGTAAACAACCTAGGTGTTGGTAGAAACGTAGACGAAATGGCAAGACTTGTTGAGGCCTTCCAATATACAGCGACTCACGGTGAAGTTTGTCCTGCAGGTTGGACAAATGGTTCAGACACTATGAAGCCAGATCCAGTTGGATCAAAAGAGTACTTCTCAAAAGTTAAGTAATTGATTTAAAATCATACTTATATGCGAAGCCGCTCTTTAACGAGCGGCTTTGTTTTTTCAGGAGTTAAGTATTGGATTTTTTCGCTGAGTACATTCAAATAGTCCAAGACTACGCAATGGCCAATGTCGAGATTGCCCCATTTATTATTGGTGGAGCTCTTCTTTTTGCTGGATTTAACCTTCCAGTCCCAGAAGACCTTATGATCTTTATTTCAGCTATCCTTGCTTCAAAAAATCCAGACTATCTTGTCCCTCTTTATTGTGGGCTCTTTGCTGGAGCTTATTTTTCAGACCTTATTGCCTATGCCCTTGGACGATTTCTAGGCCCCAAACTTTTCCAGATTAAATTTTTTGCTAACATGGTGACTCAAGAGCGACTTGATCAAGTCGCTGGCTACTTCAATAAATACGGGATGGGCGTACTCATTGTAGGGCGATTTATCCCTTTTGGTGTGAGAAATGCTCTTTTCATATCCTCAGGCCTTTCAAAATCTAGTTTTCCAAAGTTTGCCTTTGCTGACTTTGTCGCCACTATTATCTCAGTCTCTACCTACTTTTATCTCTATTACAATTTTGGTGAGAGCATGATTGCTATTGTTAAAAAAGGTAATGTGGTTATCTTCAGTATTTTTATTTTGGCGATACTTGGTTTCTGGGTTAAAAAACGCGAGAAGAAAGACCATGAAGTACCTCAATCAGATGATAATCCACAATAATTTCCCGACACTAACGCGTCACAAAAAAACAAATTCTATCAACACCTTGTAAGCTTTTCACATCATATTGGCAAAGCGAGGCCCGAAAGGGATAACCCTTTCACACAAGAAATTGTGTAAACGAGATGAGAAACACGGTGTGAATCTTGGCGGATCTTAAGCACCACAAATTTAGCAGTTGGCGGAAAAAATGAAACAAACTATTAATGAAAATGTCATCCCAATGGATGCTTGGAAGCAGGCACTTCAGCTTAGAAGAGAAGAAAAAAGTCTTCTTGATTACCTTAATGTGCTTAGTTTTCATGACCTAATGAATGAGTCTAAGGATGTTGTTCAAGAACTTGAAACAGAACCCTTTAACGAAGACTTGGCCCTTAAAACCAGACTTTTGATCGAAGAAATTTCAGGAAGAATGAGTCATTATTCAGATGAAATCACGGTAATGCTTAATTCAATGGTGAGTAACCTTGAAGAAAAAATCCAGAGAATGGTTAAGTAACTTTTTAAATTTGGTCCTGTTACACACTTTCAAGAGATTGATAATCGTGCAGGACCTTTTGTCTTAGAATCGAAATTTTTTCATCACTTTGATAACCAAGAAAGCTTGATACATGTCTAATGATATCGATCTGTGTTTTTGAAGATGAAGATTCAAACAAATTTAAAAGAAAAATCATATTTTTTGAAAAGGTCGAAACATAGTTTTTTATTGTTTCAGTAAACTCATCAGATGGTGTGACAAATCGACATCCGATTTTCGGGACGAAGATGAGATCGACAGCACTCTTGGCCTCAAAAGTTCGAACCATTTTGGCACGAACTCTTAAAATTTTACTCTCTATTCCATAGAGATTTACACTTAAAAGTTTTTCTCTTCCTAAGTTTGAAAAGCTTGGGTATTCAGGAATTTCTAACATAAGTGGCATTAAGTTAATTTCGGGAACGTGAGGTAGGGCCTCGAGCAAAACACCACCTTCTGAAATATTATTCACTCTTGCTTTTAAGACATGTGAATCATCTTCAAAAAGAAACTCCGTAAATAACGGAGCTCTTAAGTGTTGTCTTTTAAACTTTCTATTTTCCATAACTAAAGTAGTTTTGATGCAGCTTCAGACAATGCTGAACGTTCTCCAACTTTTAATGTTGTATGACCGATAATATCTTCACTCTTAAGACGATCAACACAATATGCTAAACCATTGTTAACTTCATCTAAATAAGGACTATCAATTTGATGGCAGTCACCAGTTAGAACAATCTTTGTTCCCTCTCCTGCTCTGGTGATAATCGTTTTCACTTCGTGTGGAGAAAGGTTTTGGGCCTCATCGACAATCAAATATTGACCAGGAATAGATCGTCCCCTGATATAAGTAAGAGGTTCGATGTGAAGAAGACCGTGATTAATCAGATCTTCATAACTACTACTTGAACCTTCTCCCCTTTGACTTTGTTGCCCAAAAAGAAAATCCATATTATCAAAAATTGGCTGCATCCAAGGACCTAACTTATCGTTAATATCCCCTGGTAAATAACCTAAGTCTTTACCCATTGGCTGGACAGGTCTTGAAACCAAAAGTCTTGAAAACTTCTCATCAGTAACTGTTTTCTCAAGTCCCGCGGCAATCGCAAGTAATGTTTTACCAGTTCCTGCCTTTCCAACTAAAGAAACGAGAGCTATTTCATCATTTAAAAGTGCATCAAGAGCAAACTGTTGCTCCATATTTTTTGGATATATTCCCCAAACTCCCTCTCTCATTGGAATTAGAGGAACGATGCCTCTTTTCTTTTTACAGTATCTTCCAAGAGATCTTCTTCGATCATTTCCTTGTTCTTGAAGAATGAGATATTCGTTTGGAAAAATTCCATGAATCTCAGCATCGTCCATATCTAGAAATCGATCTTTTTCAAACTCAGTAAGTTCATTTGCACCAACTTCCCAAACTCGATGCCCTTGATAAAGCTCATCAATGGAAACATCTTTTTTCCCGTAGTCATCGGCATTAAGATTTAAGACATCGGATTTAAGTCTTAGATTTATATCTTTAGTAACAAGAAGAGTATTTTTGCCTTCTTCTTTTAAAGCGAGCGCCGTGGCCAAAATTTTATTGTCAGCAAGTGTTAAGTCAAAATGTGGATTAGACTTAACTTCTCTATCGACAGTGATGATCAGTTTTCCACCATTTTCTAAATCGACACCAGCGTTCAAGCTTCCTTGGTGTCTGAGATCATCAATGATTCTTGAAAAATGTCTGGCATTTCTACCATTTTCATTCTGATCTTTTTTAAAGCGGTCAACTTCTTCAATTACGACGAGAGGAAGATAAACTTCATTTCTGCCGAATTTAAAAATTGCCATGGGATCAAAAAGAATTACGTTTGTATCGAGTACAAAAGCCTTATCCAAAATAAACCTCCGGATACAGGTTTATCACCTGCAAGGAACCACTAGACATGAATACATGAGGGGTTGTTAAAGGGTTAGTAAACAGGACGGTCTGCGTTTTAAACAAGAATGTCATCCTTGAAATTCTTGACCACAATGCTCAAATACATTGGGTACTTATACATAAATTCTAAGTAATGATTTTAGGTATGTATAGTTTTTGATGGAAATAATGCGTAGTCCGTAAAAGGTGTGACGTACCTTAAAACATGTCGACGTCGATATCGAAGAGCTCGACATAGACTATTGCACGAGAACCTTTGTTTTTCCGATATGAGTTCCCAAGTTCGACTCCGTAAAAACCTGCTGAAATTGAAATGGGCCAAAGTCTGATCTTCCCACCATAACTGAAATAACCACCATTCCATCCAGCATAAAAACGCAAAAGTGGAAGGCCTACTTCTGCTCCTAGATGAATTTTACTTTTTGTCGCCATGGTTGGCTCATTAAGGGGATGAATATCAAAGTTAAGGCTGTAATCGAAAAGCATAAAATCTTGAACAAAAGCGGCTCCCCAATTCATGGCCATTTTTTGTCTTGGAATTTTTTTGAAACCTTCATCTCTTTTAAATCTAGTGTCAGCAATATCAAGGATGGAAAAACCAGTCAGAAGAGTTGTTGATCCTGAAGACATGGCGTATTCAAAACCTACGTCACCACCCCAACCACTTCCTTTAGAGTACCCAAGTCGTCTTCTAATAGTGCTGTAGTCACTTGCGTCGGCGACAGCATTAAGAAGTTCAGGTCCAAAGAAACTAAAGCTTTCATCCATACCTTCTCGAGTTATGTGTTTTACGGATGCTCCAACACTAAACCTATGCCCTGCTGTTATTTTTCCTTTTACTCTTTTTCCACCAAGACCAAAGCTATGGGCGTAACCCATGATGAAGCCTCTGTCGTAGCGATAATCAATATCTAAAAAAGGGTGAGTCTGATTTCGAAGGACAATTGACGTTGATGAATTAGCATAAAGATTGAAACCGAATCCACCTAACTTAATCCCTGGAACAGTTCCAGCATTTACATAAAGAGGAAGTTCCATGACTCTAGCGGCGATCTCTGCAGCTTCTTTTGGAAAATTATCAAAGCGATCAAGATCATCTAAAACATTCGTAAAACCAAAAGACCCATTAAGTGGATTAATGGTAAGTTCATCATTTTTTCCAAGAGCAGCTGGATTATAAAAAAGAGTGTAATTTCCATGAGCTGATGCTGTAAAAGCATCCCCCATTAACAAAGCATTAGGATCTCTAATCAGATATCGAAATTCTTTAGACTCCACGGGGAGACAAAAAATAAGTGTGAATAGAAAAATTCCTAAAATAAATTTCATAAGTATAAAGGCTCAAACATGTAAGCGTAAAAGATTTGAATATCATCATAGTTTGGAGCATTGTCTGCTTCGCACTTCGTAAAACTTGTTGTATTTGAAATCGTAACTGTTGATGCTTTGGCTACAAGCATGGCCGTTTTTTGAGCCTCGATACCAGTTCGAATTAAGGAAACTTCTGTGAGTTCATTTCCGGAATAGGAATCGAGAACAGCAGGAAGAACATCCATAAAAGTATTAAAGAGAACAACACCTTGGCATACTCGTGTTTCGTTATAAGCATTTTGAGCTCCAAGATCAGCATTTCCAACAGCAGCTCCAGAAACAACACATGGACCAGTTAGTCCTCCACCTAAAATTGTATCGAGGTTACCTGCATCCAATGCAACATTGTCATAATTGAGCATACATTTTGTTTTGTTAGCTGAAGCATCTGGGGTTCCATAATAGCGAAGGAAGCGACCCATCTGCACCATAACCATGTACATTAAAAATGCATCAATATCTCCACCTTTAGCATTACCAAAAATAGCTCTTCTCATTTCAGAAGTAGCATTTGCAGCAGAAGACAAGCCACCTGCAAATAATAAAATTTCAATAGCTGTTTGAAGATCGACATAATCACTATCAGTTGGTGAAGTCATATCGTCAGAAGTTGTAAAATTGATAAAGCCACCAAGAGAACTTGGAGTTCCAACTTTTGCTATATCTGTCGCAAAAAGAGTTAGTTCATTGTATCCACCACGACATGCATAAGCAGAAGCAAGAACAATTAAATATCTCGCATTATCATTTTTTCTTCCTAGTTGTTCTAAAAGATCAATGGCGGTTTGGCAGTCTCCAACAGACAATGCTTGATTTGCTGAAACGAGTGCTTCATCAATTAACTCATCTTCAGACTTATCACCACAGCCTACGAGGAGGAATGAAAATAACAAAAGTAAGCTTGTAAATTTTCTAAACACTAATTACCTCCGAGTATTACTCTCAGATAAAAAGAGAAAGTACTCCTAATGATTATCCTCTATAGTGATTGTGAAATGTAGGGGTAAAAATTTGACCCCTTAGTAGTTGAAATTTGATTGAGATTGACCTGATTTTAACTAGAAAGAGTACCAACGAACTCCGATTTCCATGGCATACATTGAGAACTCAGAAGAAGCTATGTACATTCCTCCATCAGCATACATTTGCCAATTTGGATAAAGCATTCCTTGAACTCCGGCCCCAAGATAAAAACCGCTATGTGTTCCATCAATAGTTGACTTAAAGAGTAAACCATTTGAGTTAGTATATTTCGCTTTCACATTGTGAATGGCATACCCCGCTTTGAAGTTAAAATTTGGAGAAATATCATAACGAAGGCCAAAGCCAAGAGTATTCGTTTCTATTGCAACATTAAAACTTCCAGCACTAGTTACATGTTCATTATTGAGTTCATGCTTTTTATAAAAGGTCTCTAAACTAAATGAAAAAATTTTGTAACCAAGAGTAAAACCGGGTGATCCACCACTGGCGCCATTGTTAAACTCACTATCACTTTGAACAACATCCAAATTCCAATCGAGACTTAAATAACCTCCGCCTCCAGCTCCTCCAGTAGCTCCTCCTGAACTTTGCTGAGCAAAGGAGAGAGAAGAAAAAGAAAATGTCAGAATCAAAACAAGTAAGTAATTTTTTATTTTCACATATAACTCCAGACTCAATGGTAATCGCAAAAATATTGAAAGATGAGAGTGAAAGTTTTTCCCTCATGTATATTAAGTAAGTTACCTATTAGTTGAGAAAAAAAGTTGTCACTATTATGTAATTAATGTTTTTGCAAAACTTAACAAGTTTTTTAATCAAGTTTTACTCACACAAAATTTAGACTTCACTCGTTTCTAATGTAACTTTTCAGTTAGTTGGACAAAGTATGTAAAGCCAACCTCAATTCTTTAAATGTAAAGAAATCAAGACGTAGAAATCTCTAAATAAGCCGATAATGAGGCTAGTGAAGTATCTGTAAAGAGAGAGAAAACGAGGAGCTAGTCACGTGAGAATTAAGAGTGGTTTTTTAACCATTTTTCTCACATTTTTATTGTCTGCCTGTGGAGCTGGTGCTCCCTCCGATCCCTTAGGAGTTAGTCCAGCGGGAGGAGGAGATTCTTCCACTCAGCCAACAACTCCAATGTCTGTATCAATTGAGCAATTTTTTAATCAACCTGATCCAACAACGATAGCTCCTGTAAAATTTAAAATTACTTTCAGTAGATCAATTGATCCGGGTAGTTTTTTTATTGGAGACATTACTCAATCAGGAACGGCCACCGGAGTAACATGGACAATGACTGGCCCCCATGGAAATTTTTATAATCTTTTTGCATCTGCTACAGGATCAGGAACTATTATTCCCACAATTGCTGAAGATAGTGTCATGGATACTTTTGGGAATAGAAATTTAGCTTCTACAAGTTCAGATAACTCAGTCACATACAACTATAATCCACTCTCTGTTTCTATTGATCAAAAAGTTGGACAAGATGATCCAACTTGTACTCTGCCTATTGAGTTTGATATTGTGTTTGCACAGGCAATTGACCCTGCAACTTTTGATACAAGCGATATAAATCAAAACGGAACCGCAAGTGGCATCACCTGGAATCTCATCAACTCTGGAGACGATACAAACTTCACGCTTCAAGCAACAGCAGTCACAACTCCTGGAACAATTATTCCGTCTCTAGGAGCCAATGCTGCACAGACAACTTCCCTTGTTCCAAATATTCCCTCAAGTAGCACAGATAATAATATTGTTTTTACTACAGATTTAACGGTGAATATTGAACAGGCCCTAGCTCAAGCAGATCCGGCGCTAGGTCTTCCTATTTCGTATGATGTGAAATTTTGTCGAGCTATTAACTCTGGGACTTTTACAACTGCCGATATTAATCAAGATGGTTCTGCCAGTGGAATCACTTGGAATATTGTCAATTCTGGGGATGACATAAGTTTCACATTAGAGGCCACTGCTGTGACGACAGGAGGTACTTTACAACCTTCAATCTCAGCTAATGCTGTTCAAGACCCAGGAGCTGCTAATAATATAATTTCAAACTCAAGTGACAATTCTGTTCTTTACGACAACAAAGTTGAAGTTACTCTTGAGCAAAAAATTGGTCAGAGTGATCCAACCTCTTCCCTTCCAGTTGAGTTCACTGTCACTTTTGAAAATGCTATTGATCCCGCGACATTTTCGGCCTTAGATATTCAACAAAATGGAACTGCAACAGGAATCACTTGGAACATAATAAATTCAGGTGACGATACCGTTTTTACTCTACAGGCCACTGCGATAAGCGGACAAGGTTCTGTGATACCTAGTATACCTGCAAACGGAGTTGCTGATCCTAGCTCGACACCTAATGGAAATTCAACTTCAATTGATAACGAAGTTAAATATCACACAACATTTGATGCAACAGTCGAACAAAAAGTAGGTCAAGATGACCCAACAGCTTCTCTCCCTCTAGAATTTACAGTCACTTTTTCTGAGGCCATAGATGCAAGTAC
>JAGSHI010000219.1 GCA_023954635.1 Bacteriovoracaceae bacterium | reverse complement strand
CAATCATTTTCAATGTTTCATCAGTCTTTTTTGACCATTTATTTAGTTCAGCGATTCCCATCTCGACGAGTTGTTCTGTTTCACTTCGTGGGATTAAAACATCAGGAGTAACGGAAAACTCAGAGCGATAAAAAAAAGCTTTCCCTGTGATGTACTCTAGGGGAATACCAAGTTCTAAACTATTAAAAAATCGTGTTGCAGGGTTAGAGGCCGTAGGTAGGTAGGGACTATTAAAAAACTCTTGTGTTGAAAGTGTTCCCAAGAGTAAGAGTTCAAGTTCTTGTTTGATTCTACGAACTGTTAGACCAGGGTAATTCTTTTTTAAGTTATTTTCATGAGCTTTAAAAAAGTCTTGAGTATATGTTTCAAGAGTTGAGGTCATTATTCTTCTTCACCCTTTAATAACTCAGCTTGATTATGGGCAATAAGTGCATCAGTGACTGGTGCCATATCACCTTCAATAATTTTATCTAGACTGTATAAAGTTAAACCAATTCGATGATCTGTTAATCGTCCTTGTGGGAAGTTATAGGTTCTAATTCTCTCAGATCTATCACCTGTTCCAACAAGACCTTTTCTTTCAGCCGCAACCTTTGCGTTAGCCTCTTGAACCATTTTGTCATAGATTCTATTTTTCAAAATCTTTAATGCTTTTTCTTTGTTTTTTAACTGTGATTTTTGATCTTGGTTGGCAACAACAATCCCCGTTGGGTTGTGAGTAACACGAACAGCAGAATCTGTTGTGTTTACGTGCTGTCCACCAGCTCCACTTGCTCTAAATACATCAATACGAACATCATTTAAATCGAGTTGAAAATCAACCTCTTCAGCTTCTGGCATAACCGCGACTGTAATTGTTGATGTGTGAACACGCCCCTGACTTTCAGTTTTAGGAACTCTTTGTACTCTATGAACACCTGACTCAAATTTCAGTTTCGAATAAACATTTTGACCAGTCACAGAAAGAATGACTTCCTTTATACCTTCGTCTCCCTCACTTAAAGAAACGATTTCATCTTTAAAACCTAGGTCTCGAAAATAGTTTTGAAACATTCGAAGAACATCACCAACAAAAATTGAAGCCTCATCGCCACCTGCGCCAGCTCTAATTTCCATCATAATGTTTTTATTATCAAGAGGATCCTTTGGAAGAAGAAGTAGTTTCAACTCCTGCTCTAAGACAGGAATCTGAACTTCGAGTTCAGACATTTCTTCCTTGGCCATCTCACGTAGGTCTTCATCTTTTTCATTTTTAAGAATTTCTCTTGAACCTTCAATGTCGTCTTTAATTCTTCTATAATTCTTAAAACATTTAACGATATCTTCTAAATTAGACCTCTCTTCAGAAATCTTTTTGAACTCGTCTTGTCTATCGTAAAGAGTAGGATCGGCCATCTTTTCAGTTAGCTCATTAAATCTATCAACAACTTTTTCAAGTTTATCAAACATGTGTTCCCCTAATGTCCCATCTTTGGATAAAGTAAAGCACAGGACTCTACCTGAGTCCCTATTTTAATCGCCTGCCCTTCTAGCATGGGCATGAGAAGGACGAGGCACTTTAAGTGCCTAAGTACCATCGTCTTCTCCGGTCGCTAACCGTTCATTGATTCCATAAATTCTGCATTTGATTTTGTTTTATTTACTCTGGTCAGAATAAATTCCATAGCATCGATTGTGCTCATTGGATGAAGAACTTTTCTAAGAACATAAGTTCTTGGAAGATCTTCCTTGGCCATCAAGAGGTCTTCTTTTCTCGTAGAAGATTTATTGATATCAAGGGCCGGGAATATTCTCTTTTCAAGAAGTTTTCTATCGAGTTGAATTTCAGAGTTACCAGTACCCTTAAATTCTTCAAAGATCACTTCGTCCATTCTTGAACCGGTATCAATTAGTGCAGTTGCAATAATTGTAAGTGATCCACCAGATTCAATATTTCGAGCTGCTCCAAAAAACCTTTTTGGTCTGTGAAGAGCATTTGAATCAACCCCACCAGAAAGAATCTTTCCAGATGGAGGAACAACAGTGTTGTAAGCTCTAGCCAAACGAGTAATTGAATCTAGAAGGATCACAACATCCTTACCGGCCTCAGTCAGTCTTTTCGCTTTCTCAATTACCATTTCTGCAACTTGAACGTGTCTGTTAGCTGGCTCATCAAATGTTGAAGATACAACTTCAGCCTCAACGTTTCTTTTCATGTCTGTCACTTCTTCTGGTCTCTCATCAATTAAAAGAACAATTAAAGAAGCCTCAGGGTGATTCGCAGAAACAGCATTCGCCATATCTTGAAGAAGCATTGTTTTACCGGCCTTAGGTGGAGCAACGATCAAACATCTTTGCCCAAAACCTTGGGGTACAAACATATCAATGATTCGAGTTGAATAATTAGTAGGCTTAAATTCAAGATTAATTTTCTTCTCTGGGTAGAGAGTGGTGAGGTTATCAAAAAGTACTGTTTTCTTATGATCCTCTGGGGTTTGGTCGTTAATACTTCCGACTTTTAATAGTGCGAAGTATCTTTCATTATCTTTAGGTGGTCTTATTTGTCCTTCTAAACTATCACCCTTACGAAGACCAAATCTTCTAATCTGTGATGGTGAAACATAGATATCATCAGCACCAGGTAAGTAGTTATATCCAGGAGATCGGAGGAATCCGAACCCGTCTGGAAGAATTTCAAGAACGCCTGATCCGAAAATTTCTTTATCTTTGGATGCAGTTGCCTTAAGTAGTGCGAAAATAAGTTCATGTTTTTTCATTGAACTTGGGTTTTCGATTTTCATTTCCTCGGCCATTTTGGTGAGGTCTTTTGGATCTTTTTCTCTT
>JAGSHI010000084.1 GCA_023954635.1 Bacteriovoracaceae bacterium | reverse complement strand
GGGACATCTCTTGAGAGGTCTGGTCGTAAAGGTCTTCTTAAAAATATTAAGCTTTATACTGACTAATACTTTGCATTTTGAAGTTTTAAAACGTTTCCATCTAAGTCTTCAAAGATAAGCATATGGCCCCAGGCCTCATCCATTTCACCAAGAATCTTCACATTCGCTTCTTCTAAAATTTTTCTATCAGAAGAAACATCAGTGCTTGTTAGGGTTAATGTCCCACCACAATGGGCACCATGGGAATCTCTTGGAAAACTAGGGATCTTCGATCCTTCTGTCCAGTGAAGTCCAATCATGACCCCTTCACAATCCATACTAGTCCAGTGTTCTGTCTCATATGAAACTTTCATATTTAAAACTTCAGAGTAAAACTTAACTGCTCTCTTCATATCTGTGACATTGTAATAAATGTCATGAACACCTTTAATCACGGCTTCCTCGGAGTTTTAGATAATCGAAATTGGAAAAAAGGGTATAAAAAAACCCTTGTAAAAACAAGGGTTTTTAAATGGTGCCCGGTCGCGGATTTGAACCACGGACACGGGGATTTTCAGTCCCCTGCTCTACCAACTGAGCTAACCGGGCAGTCTTTTAAACATGAAGACAAAATTTAATAGAACGAGAATTAACCGTCAATTTAAATCTGTAAAATTATTCATGCTTTGTGTATGCTCACCCTATGGGAATCAAAATTAAGAAGACAATTTTGGAGCTGGGGGACTGGAAAGTAGGAGCAATGCTCTTTTTACCGGGGGCTGAAGGGCAAATGAGTAACGGGGTTGCGCTTTTTACTCATGGCTATACTAGTCATAAAGGCTCTTTGTTGACTTGGGCTACTCGGCTTGCCGAAGAGGGCATGCCTTCCTTGATGTTCGACTTGCCGGGTCATTATTTGGGAACTTTTTCAGAAGTAACAAACTTTGAAGACTTCAAACTAAACTCCCATAAGCTTTTTGAATTGGCCTTTGATTTTGCAATAAGCCAACTTAAGGAATGTGAAATAGACACAACGAGTGAGGAGTTCAAGTTAGTTTTAGGTGGACACAGCTTAGGTGCTCTCCTTGCCTTGAAAGCATCAGAGCTAGACCTTTTTGAGAGCTTTAAAAAAGTTTGCCTATGCGTAGGGTTGGGAATAACTGAAGAAGGTAAAACTCATATATTTCAAACACCTTTTTATAAAAGTACACTTGTTGTAAGATCTCAATTAGTTTCTCCAGAATTAGAACCAGATAATGTTTTTCCTTGGATTAAATCTGAAAAGAAAAACTGTACTGTCAGCAATCAGAGAGTTCATCTCATTTGTGGGCAAGATGATCTTGTCGTTGGAGATGGTGGTGTCGAAAGATTATCTGATATTTTAAAATCAAATGGGAATCACGTCACAGTTGATTTACCAAATAAACTTCCTCACCATACTCCTGAAGCTGCCGCCGGCTTTATTAAAAAATTCCTTAAGTCTGAATCGTTCATTTAATTATTTCTCATAAAATTTTGCTCCTCAAGGTAGTTAAGAACATCATTTGAATAAGTAAGATGAGATTCTCTTGTATACTTAAGTTGAGTGTAAACTTGAGCAAGATTACTTATCTTTTGTTTTTTAATTTCATCGTTTAATTCTGGATTTGATTGATAACGTTTCATTCCAGATTCATTTTTTGAACTATAAACTTTGTTAATTTCATCATCAGTGAACTCTTTATATTTTTCTTGATGAATAACTGCTTTCATAGGAAGTCTCTCTCTTTCAATTGGGCTCTCGTCTGGATAACCTAGAGCAAACCCAGCAACAGGAACGACATTGTCTGGACAATCGAGGATTTTCCCAATCTGATGAGCGCTGGCCAGGGTTGTTCCCATGTAGCAGACACCAAGGCCTAGACTTTCAGCAGCGATCGTCGCATTCTGTGATGCTAAAACGGCATCAATACTAGCAATCATAAAACTCATATAATTATCAAAGTTTGGTGATGCTTTATTTATTTCAAGCCATTTTCTCATTCTATTAAAATCTGCACAGAAAGTGAGAAACACCGGAGCATCTAATAACATTGATTGTTTAAAGTGTGGCTCGTACAACTTTTTTTTCATCTTTTTATCTTGAGTAACAATAATAGAGTAGGCTTGCATATTCCCTGAACTTGACGCTTTTGTTGCGGATTCTAAAATAGCATTGAGAATGTCAGGCTCGATTTCTCTATTTTTAAATTTTCGAATGGAGCGATGTTCTTTAAGTAATTTAATTGTTGAGTTCATGTTGACTCCTTTCTCCTTTGAATATCCCAAAACGAACACCGCCGCTAAGAAGTTCTCCTGTTAATGAGCCATCATCACTCAATTGCCCAATAAGTTTGACTTTGAAAGGCTCGTCGCCTTCTTCAGCAATAAAAGCAAGCTTTATACGGTTACTTTGAAGAGTCCCTTCAAATTCTGAGCGAAATGAGTCTGGAACTTCGAAATATCCTTTAATAATACTTATACTTGAGTCTGACTGAAGTGCAGAAACGGAGTTTATTTCAAGAATATCTTGAAAAGATCTACCATAAATTGAGACATCTAAAATATATTGACCCATAACCGGGACTTGAGCATGAAGGTTTAAACTTGTAACCATGCCCAGAACAAAATGTTTAAGCATTTCTATTCTCCTGAATAAAATTAAATAAAAAAATAATTTGAAAGGGGATTAAGAATTTAGGCGCGGAAGCGCCACCAAGAAAAAGTAAGAATGTTTTGTAATTTATAACAATTCATCTGGGCACAGTAGTGTGTGATTTGTTTCTTGTCAATCAAGTGAGTGTCTATCAAATTCTGACATTGTTTAGCTATTAACTTGTCTGAGTTACAAATTATCCTTAATTTTGAATATACTTGATTGGCTGAAAAACTCGGGTAAAATTGGTGAATATCTGAAATTTAAAAGCAGTACTTCTCTCTCTGCTCCTTACCGTAGTGTCATTACTGGGAGTAAGTTTAATGGAAACGGAGGCTTAAAAAATTGAAAAGAGATCTTCCTTATGTCGTAAGACAAGCTCAAATAAAAGCACGAACAGATAATTCTTTGAAAGAAATATTATTTTCTTATATGAGAAAGATATCTGAGTTCAAAGAGAATCAAGAAAAAATTAAATATGTAAGAGAAGAACTTGATAAGCTGCTTGAAGAGGAGTCAAAGGGGACAGCATGTGAAAAGGGTTGCCATTATTGTTGTTTTCATCCAATCGCTGTTTCTGAAATTGAAATGAACGATATTTTAAAGGATTTTCCAAGAGTTGATAAAGATCGTTTAAAAGCTCAGAAGTCACTATTTCTAGACTACAAAGAAATCAAATATGAAGATCGGGCCTGTGTCTTTTTAGAAAATGGAGAGTGTTCTATTTATGAAAAAAGGCCAATCGTTTGTCGATTGACTCATGTAAAATCAGAACCAAAGAATTGTCATTTTGAAAATGACCAGGAAAATGTCGAGCATCTTCCCGTGTTAAAGTCATCTTTACTTGTTGGGGCCTATTATATGGGTCATCCCGAAATTGATTTAATCCCTAATCTCATTAATCATTCCGAGTAAACCTTTTTTTCGGTTGGCAATCAAAGCCTTTTTCTTTTTGAATGCAATCTTGATAGGACCCTCTTGCAAAAGAACTCAAAGCAAATGGTTGATGTAGGGAATCTAGTTTTGACTTTGAGACTGTAAATACACATTTCTTAGTCGGGATATTGCTATACTCTTTACTTTTTATCTTTAGAACTTGAAATCCAACAGAGCTAAAATACCAAAAAGATTCTGTTGATAGTTTTACCCTTAGACTTTCTTCAATATGTAGATTTCTTTTAGGGTTACAACCCAAATCGATTTTTTTTGTAGAATTGAGGAACTTGCAAAAAATTGTATTTTTCTCATTATCGAATTTACATGATTTCTTATTGAAAAACTTATTCTCATAAGTTAGCTCAGGGGGATTTTCAAAATCATATAAACAAATTGGTCTCTTCCTAAAAAATCCAGAGGACTTAAAGTTAATCTCTTTTACATTACATTTCTTTTTCTCGAATGGCTTGCATGCTGTTATTGAAATTGTCTTAGGGCAAGGAACATATCCACTAGAAAGCTTTTCTGTTGCCATATATTTTCTGAAGGCCCTATCAACTTCAGCTCTTGTTTTAAGTACTGATACGTCCTTCCCCGATTTTTTTAATTCCTCTCTCCTTCGATTTGTCATTTCTAATGTTTGAATCTCATCAAATTTCTTTTGAGCTTCTTCTTTTGACATATTTGTAGGATCAATAAACCTTGTTATTAATGTTCTTTGAGCATTTGTGTATTTTAGTTTCTCCATCAGTTTGTAATAAGTTTGCTTAATCTTCCCGTCTTTTAAATGGCGAGTCTTTATGCCTCGATTATTTAAATAATGAATTATGGGCTTCATTTTTTTATTTCTTTCTTCTCGCCTTAGGGAATTGTA
Organism: Bacteriovoracaceae bacterium; assembly: GCA_023954635.1. Lineage (GTDB taxonomy): Bacteria > Bdellovibrionota > Bacteriovoracia > Bacteriovoracales > Bacteriovoracaceae > M0603. The sequence continues at coordinate 10,143 of JAGSHI010000084.1, read as the reverse complement.
TTTATGAGCAATATACTCGTTAGTCATTTTTGAAGTATCAATACCTTTCTTCTCTAAAAAGATTTTCTGGAATTGGTTTCTATCCAACTTCTTTCTGATTTTTCTTATGGTTCTCTGGCTTGCTTGATCCTCTTTTATCTGACGATAAAATTGATAGAAGAAAAAGCTAGATAAGCTTAAAAAGAGAAAAATAATGAGAGTTCTTTTTTTCATTTTCATGAATTTGTATTATATATCAATTATGAATTTCAAAATACTTGTAGCCACAGAAGAATATGTTGACCTCATTGCCGAATTTCAGATGAAGATGGCCTTAGAGTCTGAAAACTTAGAGCTAGATAAAGAGATAGTTACGATGGGCGTCAAACATATTGTCGATAACCCACAAAAAGGTCAGTACTTGCTAGCGAGTAGTGAAGAAGGAATAGCAGGGAGCTTATTGGTTTTAGAGGAATGGAGTGATTGGAGATGCAAGACTGTTCTGTGGATTCATTCTGCATATGTTACTCCTAAAAGTAGAGGGCAGGGAGCATTTAGGGCCCTTTATGCTCATTTGAAAAATAAAGTAGAGGTAAGCCCTGACCTTGCAGGTCTAAGGCTCTATGTGGATAAATCTAATCATAAAGCGAAAAATGTTTATCAAAAATTAGGTATGACTGATGAGCATTATGAACTTTATGAATGGCTAAATTAAAGAAATAAAAAAAGCCCTCATTCGAGGGCTTTTTTAATAGAACACACATAAGTCGGCTTTTTTATCTATGTTTTGGTCATCGGGCAACAAGCAAAACATGAACGACTAATTAGGGTAACTTTTGTCCACATACTTTTTGTGTTGTTTTCTTCATTGAGTAAGCATTTGGGCTCGCAAAGAGGACAAGGGCCACGATGAAAGCTGCTAAAACTTTTAACAAAACAACGACTCCAAAAGCAGTTTTTTTCATTAAGGAAAAGCTACCTAGTCACAGATCGAAGGGCAATGCTCTAAAAAAGATAATTCGTCATGGCATGTTTGATGACTAATGTTGAGTCTTGATGAAATCGGCCACAAAGTCATTGATTGGGTTGTTTCTTATGTCGCTTGGACTACCCATTTGAATGATGTCACCATGGTTCATGATGACGATTTTATCACTCATTGTGAAGGCCTCTATTTGATCGTGAGTGACGTAAATACATGTAATTCCGAAGTCTTGTTGGATTTTTCTGATATCGCCACGCATTTTTTCTCGTAGTTTTGCATCAAGGTTAGAAAGTGGTTCGTCGAGAAGAAGAACCTTTGGCTTCATGACGAGACCTCTGGCGAGAGCAACCCTTTGCTGTTGACCACCTGAAAGTGCATCTGGCATTCGCTTCTCTAGTCCCGTCAGCTCAACGATGCTGACGATTTCTCTCACTCTATCAGCGATTTCACTCTTGTTATAACCCTTAACTTTTAAAGGATAGGCAATATTGTCGAAGACATTCATATGAGGCCAGACAGCATAACTTTGAAAAACCATTCCAACGTGTCTCTTCTCTGGAGGAACAAAAATTTTATTTTGAGGATCGGAAACAACATCGTCATCAATTGAAATTGAACCTGCAGTGTTAGTCTCTAATCCAGACACCATTCGAAGACATGTTGTCTTTCCACAGCCACTTGGACCTAGAAAAGAAACAAATTCACCGTTATCTATATCAAGAGAAAAGTCTTTGATGATTACAAGGTCATCATATGATTTTTTAATATTTTTAAATGTTACTGTACTCATAGACCGTACTTTCCTTTTGAAATAAATTTAACAAATCCATTAATTAACCCAACAGCGATTACAGTTAATAGAGCAAGCACTGCTGCTCCACCGCCACTCGCATCTCCGTATTCTTGAAGTTGAAAAATTAATGTCCCAAGTGTTTCTAAACCTGGACCTGTTAAGAGAATAGTCATTGTTAATTCACTAAATGCTGGCATGAAAACCAAAAACCAGCTGGCCATAAGAGCAGGCTTCATTAATGGAAACCAAATTGTCTTCATTGAGATCCACCATGTGGCCCCTGAGACACGAGAGGCTTCAGCTAAGCAATCATCAATTTGGCCAAAGCCATCACTGGTCGTACGCAATGAGAAGTTAAGGTACTTAGCAAAATAAGCGATAACGATTAGACCTAAGGTATTATAGAGACGAATTGGAATACCCATAACTCCAGCACTGAAAGTTAAAATAAAAGCTAATGCTAAGACAGTACCAGGAGTAGAGTAGGGAAGAGAGGCTAATATTTCGATTGCCGACCTTCCCTTTAATTTTGTTTTCTTGTTAATATACCCAAGGATTAGCCCCATCAAAGTAGTCGCAGTCGCAGCTATAAAAGCGAGATTGAATGAATTCATCAATGCTCTTGGAGTCTCATCAGTTTCAAAAAAAACTCTTGTGAAGTTTTGAAATCCAAAATTTGAGAGTTCAAACTTTCCTTGAATTTTAGATAAGGCTGTAATGGTAATTCCACCCAATGGCATAACAAAAAGAATAACAAAGAGTATCGCTAGGCCAATTGATAATGGAGTTTTTAAACTTCCAAGGTCTATAAGACTAGGTCGACTTGTTTTACCAGAAACTGTCTTAAAACTATTTTTGGAAAGTATTCTTTGGTTTATTATTAAAACAAGTGTTGCCAGAACGAGAAGAAGGATTGAGAGTGCTCCGGCCATGAAAATACCATTCATTGATCCCATTTTTTGAAGAGTATAAATCTTCGTAGTTAGGAGGTAGATTCCTGCAGGGTTCCCAATCATTGCAGGAACACCAAAACTGGCGGCACTCGCTAAGAGAACTAAGAGAATACCGCTCATTAAAGAAGGAAAAATAATAGGAACCGTAATTTGAAAAAAGACTCTTATTGGAGAGGCCCCCGATAAACGTGCGGCTTCTTCAAGACTAGGGTCCATTCTATCAAGGGCCGCGAGGAGTGATAGAAGAATGAAAGTATAAAAGAAACTACCCATTACCCAAATCAAACCAGAGTTCGTGTAAATATTAAAAAACCCCTCTCCAAAAACTGAGTTTAAGATACCGTTACTAGGGTTCGTTAGATAAATCCATGCAATAGCTCCAATGTAAGGAGGGATTGCGTAGGGAAGACAAAACCAAGATCTCCACTTGTCACGCATTGGTATATTTGTACGAGTCAGTAACCAACTTAATGGAAGGGCCATAAAAGTTGACATAAGACAGGTACCAACAGAAACCCAGAGCGTGTTTTTGAAAGCGACCATTGTTGATTTTGAATTTAATACTTTTTCAAAATGTTGAAGAGTAAATCCTCCTTGAGGAAATACAATCTTAAAAAAGAGAGTGAGAAAAGGATAGAGACAAAAAACAAAGAGGAGGAATAAACCTCCTCCTAGGATCATTCTCTTTGAAAAAAGGACTCTCTTAATAAGATCCATTACTGGAACATGATCTCTGTGTATTTTTCTTTTAAGTCAGCCCTGACTTTGGTGACTTTATCAATAAACTCTTTAGTCCATGGGAAACTATTTTTAAGTAGCTTTGAAAATGGAGGAGCTCCAACAGGAGCTTGAAATGACTCAAAAGGTGAATACATGAAAGATCTAACCATCGCTTTTTGACCATCATTTCCTAAAAACCAATCAGCAACTTTTTTAATCTTGTCTCTCTTTCCGTCTTTTTTAGTAATCGCCATAACATTTGACTGGAGAACAACTCCGTCTTCAGGGAAAATTGTTTTTAACCTTTTATCTTTATTTTGAAACCTTAAAAGGTTTTCAAGAAGTACCCAGCCAACAGGTCTCTCTTTAGATTGAACTCTTCTTAAAACAGAGCTGTTTCCTCCTTGAGCGATTGTTTCATTTGACTTTAAACTTTTAAAGTATTCCCAACCATAATGATGTTGAAGCATTGCCATTGTTGTAAAATTCGTACCACTTGCAAGTGGGCTTCCCGTTGTGAACTTTCCTTTCCACTTTGGAAGGGCCATCTCTTTATAAGTTTTAGGTGCATCAGAATCATTAACAGCATCTGAGTTATAGGCCATGACCATAACAGGAATACTAACAGCATTATAATGACCATTAGGATGTTTTAGTTGACTTGGGATCTTGTTAGTTCGTTCACTTTTAAAGCTAAGTAAGTAACCATTATTCCCCATCTCTTCATACCAAAATCGATCAGAACTAATAAGAATATCTGCTTGAGTTCCACCCGCTAATATTTCTGCATTTACCTTTGTTGCGATTTCTTCACTTCCTGCTTGAAACCATTTGAACTCAACATTAGGGAAGGCCAATTTAAGCTTCGGTGTCATATCAGCGATTGTATCTTTATACATAGAGGTATAGATCCAAACTTCTTTACTCTCAGTTTTATCTCCCTCTTTTTGGCAAGAAGTGGAAATCAGAACAAATATACTTAGGAGAAAAGTTGTTAACTTCATAGGGATCCTTTGACCTCTGCGTCAGACTGAGTTTAATGAAGTAGAATTCTTTCAAACTTTCTTTCGAATTTGAAGGTATTTTTATGTTCAGATTGTTAGGTTTTTATTTTCTGTTATGATGCGCCTATGAATAAGGCTTTAGAACCTCATGTTTAACGTTAAGAGGGGATAAATTGATGTATAGGCAAATGTCGTTTCAGTCTCTAGATTAGCTGAGTCAGTTACAGTTGTTATATTTAAGGCATGGTAAACAACAGTCGCACCCATATAGAACCTTTTACTGATTTTGTATTGATAACCAAGTCCTATCTCGTAACTCCATCCATCGATATCTGAGGTTGTTCCACTCCCTGTTCTTTCTCCTTTAGCGTAAGGGTTCCAAGTCATAGATAAGTTCCAGGTTAAAGCTTCACTAAAATAAATTTGAAACCGTGGTCCAAGTTCTAGGGTTGAAACTTCAACAGTTCCAGCTCCGGTTGTATATGACCTGCTGAAAGAAGTAACATTTTGTCCAAAGAAGAGTTTTCCTTTTGCTCCAATAGCTGCTCCGAGATAGGCTTGATTCGTCATTCTTGAAAATTCAAATATTCCACCTTGATCATCGGTATCCGAAGTAAAGTTATTTGCCAGCTCAATCATTAGACGAGAATGAGACGTTATAGGGACTAAAAGAAATAAAATTAAAAAAAATATTTTCATAAAAAACCTACTTAAAGCTCCAACCAATCCCCCCTCCATATCGAGTAATGGAGAGTTCTGTTGGACCAGTCAAAGAATGGTGCTTGAATAATAAGTGAACTAATATTTTGGAAAAAACTTTGTAATTTAAATAAATCATATATTTGCTACCCGTAAACTCTTTGCCAACAGCATTCGAAGAGCTTGTAACTCCTTGTGAATAACTGACTTTAAAAAGAAATGGTTTTCCACCTGGCATAAAGAGGCGATTAAATCCTAATGTCGCAAATGACATAAGTTGAGTTCTAGTGTCTATAGAAGCTCCGGTAATAAGATCGTCAGTATTGAAAGTTGAAAATCTTTCAATATCTACCCCTGTAAAAAAAGAATAATAGGGGTTACTTGGTAGAGCGTATTGCAAATAAAGGTTAAGTCCTATTTCAGGATCAACACTAACTTCTTCACTTCTATTTGTTGTTTGACCTGTTAAATATGAAGCATAGATAGAGGTATTGAATGACCAGACCCTATCAGTATCAAAAGGAATATTTCCACCTAGACCGAAAGTAATAGGGGAGTTTTGTTTTGAGGTGACTGTTACATTTTGAGAACTTACTGTCTCATTGAATGTACCCATAGAGGAAGTAAGGAATCCAAAAAAACTATACCTTGGTTGTGTCGGCTTGTTCGCCCAAAATATTTTAGGGGCCCACTTATGTCCTGAGTTTGGAGAATAGGGATAATCAACATAAATTTCTGTTCCCATAAAAATTTTATTTTCATTTTTAATATGGGGATTCCATTCCCTCAACTTTTGAACATACTTTTCAATTGAGGAGAAGCGGTTTTTGACATGAGAGTGATTTATCTTTGCGATTTTTTCTAGTGTTGAAACCTTCTCTTCCACTTCATAAATAAGAGGCTCTGAGATGAAGCAAAAAGCATCTAGAGTTATGAAAAGAGTAAATAAATAAATAAAGTTTTTGAAAATGCTCACCTATCAATTTTCCCTGAAATTTAGATAGGTTACAACTACCGGGCAATTTGTGCGGTGCCGATTGTATCAACAAACTTTCGAGAAATCAGTCTCTTAACGCGTCGAAAACCAGTCAGTTTTACTCACATTGTCCTAAATAGAAGGTATTGTCACCAAAGTCAATTGAGATCAAAAAACATGCAGATTGTAGTCGTCGATCGGCTACGGCCGTTTATTTAGTTCGTTTGATAAAGACGATTTCCTGCATCTCCTATTCCTGGAAGAAGAAAACCATTTTCATTCATTTCTTCTTCTTTAGAGAGAGCATAAACCTCAACATCGGGGTGAAAGTGATGAAGTCTTTCAAGCCCTTCACTACTAACTAATATAGAAAGCATTTTTATCTTCCCAACTTCATATTGTTTAAGCCTATCAATACATGCAATTGCAGTATCTCCAGTCGCTAAAATTGGATCTGCAAGTAAAACTAGTTTCCCTTTAGAGTCTTCAGGTATTTTAAAATAATACTCAACTGTATTGTTGATAAATTTATCTCTATAAATTCCAATATGTCCGGCAGAGCAAAATGGTAACGTTTGAAGAATTCCATCTAACATTCCATTTCCTGCTCTCATGATACTTACAATAATTGGAGGAGCAATTATTCTCTCAACCTTAGCTTTTTTAGTTAGTGGGGTATCAACAGAGTCTTCTTTTGTTTCCAAATCTCTTGTCGCCTCATAAGCTAGAAGTCGACTCATTTCTCTTAGAAGTTCTCTGAAGTCATGACTTCCTGTCTTTTTATCTCTCATGAAACTGAGTTTATGTTTTAAAACAGGATGATTTACTAATATAAAATTTTTACTCACTCTTTACTCCTCACCAATTAAAATACTGTTCCGTCACTGTCTAACTGAAGAGGAGGGGAACCATCTTCGCGTAACTCATTAGCTATTTTTCGACCGGCCCACCATGTTCCTCCCTCAAGCGCTTTGGCGAGAGGAAAATCTTCTAAAGATAGATTTAATTTTTCTCGTACTTTGTCAGCAATTAAGTCGAGAGTTTGAATTGTAATGGCCCTCCATTCAATAATGAGATCACTTCCCGGAAGATGGGCCATATGTCTTAAACTTGAATCTCTAAGAGTTATCAGCTCTGAATCCAGTATTAGTCCACCGTTTCTATACTCAGCTAGACCTGTGAGCTTGTGTGCTCCTGTAATTTCTAGGCCTGCTTCGACCATTGGTTCTACTAATGAATAAGTGAGCCACTGACTTAACTTATGAAATGGAATTAAGCAGTGTTCTGGATCCGTTTCTGCGAGCTCTTGATGTCTCCATACGTCTCCGAGATTAACGTCATCTAATTGAAGCCTTGATGGCCATATACTTCCAAAACCTAAGAGGACTGCTTTCAAAATATCAGAGACTTCAAAAGAGGTTCCATGCTGTTCAACTAGGTAGTCTATAATATTACCAGGACGAAAATCTTTGAAAAATTCTTGTTTTGCGAGGACACATCTCCCAAGTCTATTTAAAAGTTGGGTTCTTCCGGTCGCTCCAATAAGAGGATTCCCTTCTTTTACCTGAAAGGCCATTTGAAGTTCATCAGTGAGTAAGTTTTTTAAGGCATCGCCATCTGCTCGAAATGGCGTGGATTTATCAGAAGAGAAATATCCTTCACAAAACATATGAAAACTTGCGACTCCAAGCCCTTCGCTTCTCGAGTAGACTTCTCCGGTAGTTTTTTCAAAGTACTCCCAGTGAGATCCTGCTCCTGCATCTAAAAGCACAGAGGTAATAACCAAGTCTAGCTTAGTTCTGGCCTTCTCCATTGAATCCATACTTAAGAGTCGCTTATCTAAAAGAGAGACTCGATCATGACCACCTACTTTAAAGTGTCCCCATCTTGAATGGAATGGAATATCGAGGCTGGGATAATTTTCATTTATGACTTCGAGAACGTAATCACAAACATCATCTAGTCTTTCCGGATGATATTCAAAATGTGTCCCGCCATTCTTGCATAATTCAAATAAAACTTGGGTTCTTTCTCTTATTGATTCAGGAGTTCTCAAGTAATTTATTTCTTCAGTATTTGAAATCACTCTTCCTCCAGATCTCGACCTTTAATTCGATTGAGATTATCTTCATCTTTTACTTCTCCTTCCGTGAAGTAACCAGCAGCTTTCTTGGCCTCCATTTCGACTTGGGCATCATCTGGAATGAGATCATCAGGTATCGAAACACGATTTACAACTTCAATTCCATTACTAACGATTGCATTGTATTTCATGTCACTCATAGATAGTAGATTATGAATTTTTTGAACCCCAAGATAATTTAAAACGTCTGGCATGAACTCTTGAAATCTTGCGTCTTGTACTCCTGCAACACATTCGGTTCTGTGAAAATAAGTCGAAGCACTGTCTCCACCTTCTTGTCTTTTTCTCGCATTATAAACAAGGAACTTAGTGACTTCTCCAAGGGAGCGGCCTTCTTTTCTATAGTAAACAATAAGGCCAACACCACCTTGCTGAGCTGTTTTTGCGGCTTCTTCTATTCCATGAGTAAGATAAGGTCGACAGGTACAAATATCTGAACCAAAAACATCAGAACCATTACATTCGTCATGTACTCTGCAAGTAAGTTCAACTTTTGGGTTTGATAGTTTTGTAATATCTCCAAAAACATAGGCAGTCGTACTTCCGATAGGGGGAAGTAATACCTTGAGGTCTGGCCTCGTGACTAGCTCTGGAAACATACCTCCCGTTTCTTGAAAGAGAATCTTTCGAAGTTCCCCTTCATCTATCTTTAACCTTTCGGCCATTCCTGGTAAAAACCAAACGGGTTCAATTGCTACTTTTGTAACTTTTATATCTTTGGCCTCGGTGACAATTTCACCATCTATTTTTAGACGACCTTTATCGATGGCCTCTTTTATTTCTGGAATATGAAGTCTGGCCTGTGTTACCGCAATCGTTGGATGAATATTGTATCCATCCTTTAAGTAGTCACCAAAATATTCATTTATGTTTGCGCCCCATGGGTCCATAGAAACAATGCGGCCTTTTTTAAACCATGAATCATAAGGGCCGAACTTATTTGTGACTTCTGTATTTTCTAAGTCTGGAACATGGTCCTTTGGGAACTCACCTGAAGCAATTGAGAGTGCTCTGTAAACTGTATAGCTACCACTGTGACTTCCTATCGCATTACGATTTTCTTTCTCAGAAATCGTCGCAATAATTGGGCCTCGTTTCATTGGGTTCTTTTCTCCCCAGTTAATTGGAATTGAATCCTTATAAACTTGGTTTGAATGAGAGGTTAGCACCACATGACTAGCTTTTTTATGATCTGTCATTTGAAAATCCTTTTTAATTCATCCAATTGGTGTCCTTTTGAAGTTCCCATTTTGTTGTTACCTTTTTTATGTTGGTCCAGAAGTCAAGAGAGTGAATTCCTGTGATATCGCCGTGTCCGAATTTGGAGTCGTTCATACCTCCAAAGCTAAATGGCTCTCTTGGAACTGGAACACCAACATTAACACCAACCATTCCTGCTCGAGCTTTGTTTGCTACTTGTTCAGCAACAGCTCCGTTTTGTGTGAAGACTGAACAAGCATTCCCGTATTCAACGGAGTTTTCAACTTTAAGAGCATCGCTAAGGTTATTGCATCTCATGATTGTAAGGACTGGGCCAAACAACTCCATCGTTGCAGCAGTACTACCAGGCTTAACATTATCTAAAATGGTTGGACCTAACCAAAAACCATTTTTCATTTCAGAAGATGGAGTTTGACTTCTTCCATCGAGCAATAAGGTTGCTCCGTCTTTTACAGCTTGATCAATTGATTTATTTAAAAACTCAACTTGTTCTTTTGTAATAATAGCGCCCATATCTTTTCCAAGTTTTAAACTTGTCGCACGCTTCGTAATTTCTTCGATTTGTTTGTCTACATTGCCAACGGCTAAAATAACTGCAGCCGCCATACATCTTTGACCTGCACAGCCTGTAAAGGAATCACTAATTCCGTAACAAAGGTTAAGGTCAGCG
>JAGSHI010000037.1 GCA_023954635.1 Bacteriovoracaceae bacterium | reverse complement strand
GTTAACTCTAGAACTTTCTTTTCTCTATACTCGAGATCACCTTTAAAGAATAAACTTAGTATTGTTTTCAAGGCAAATGGCTGAAGTCTTTTAAAAGGAGAGCTTAAATTTCCTGCACTGCTATTAAGTACAACCATATGTTTGAAATCATCAGGAAATGTTGAACACCAATCCATTGCAATCATCCCTCCGAGTGACACTGCAATGATTCCCCATTCTCCAGGATTTTCACTCTTTAAGGCTTGTAGTTCTTCTCTTAAGTGCTCTACATTTTTCCGAATAGAGGATTTCGCTTGAATATCATTTTTAATTCCAACCCCAGGAAGCTCAAGTCGAAAAACATTATGTCCCGTTGTTTCTTGTAATTTATCAGGGAATGAACCCCAGTGTTTAGTCTGTCTTGAAAGGCCTCTTACTAATATCCAATTATATGTGCTCATTTCTCTATTCTCCATTTTTCATAGAAAATGCCATTTATTAAGATTTAAACATTCTACTTAACATTGTGTCCTAGTAAAGAGCTATATAGCCTATAGAAATTATAAGTTACTTAAGTAATCGTTTCTTTGACGAGTACTGTGATGTGCCATATCATTTACATGTGAATCCAATTAAAGGAATAAATATCTCAACTAAAATATTAGTCTTTTTAACTTCAATGCTGTTTATATTTCAGGTCTATGCAACTTCGAAAGTTGTACGAAATCCTGAGTTTCCTGTACGTGGAAGCATTAGGATTCGTGTAGATTTTTGGAAAAAAGTCTATACCGAGATTACTTCCAAAGAAGCTTTTATTCACGATAGTGAAAATTTAAAAATTATTTATGGGAAAGCTATTTTAAAAAAAGGTAGAAGGGGAAGAAATAATCAAATACGTAAAGAAAAAAAACGGTTAAGAAAAATTTTGCGTTCGATTGCACAGAAGGATTATAAAAATCTAACTAGTGAAGAAAGTAAAGTCTCTTCAATTATCGGTAAAAGAAGTAAAGTTGATCTGTATCGAATGTCACGAAATATTCGCTTCCAATATGGTTTGAAAGACAGATATTACAAAGGATTAATAAGATCTTATGCCTATCTAGAATATATAGAGAAAATATTCTCTGATCTTAAATTACCACATGAATTAACCTATCTTCCTCATGTTGAAAGTTCATTCAACTATGAGGCGTACTCAAAGGTAGGCGCAGCTGGGATATGGCAGTTTATGAGAAGCACTGCTAGGCTGTACAAGATGAAAGTTTCTTATATTGTGGATGAAAGGCGCGACCCTATAAAGGCTACAAAAGCGGCTGCAAGATTCTTGAAAGATAATTATCGAATGTTAAAGAGCTGGCCTCTTGCTTTAACGGCCTACAATCATGGTCCTCGAAGCGTTAAGAGAGCGATAAATAAACTGAAGACTACTGATATTAATAAGATTATTGAAAACTATAAAGGTCGAAGGTTTGGGTTTGCTTCAAAAAATTTCTATGCAACATTTATGGCGACTGTTGAAATTTCAGAAGATCCGAGAAAGTACTTTCCAAGTTTTAAAAAGCCGGCAGCCTACAGGTTCTCAAGTCTAAAACTGGACAAGGCTTATACTGTTGAGCAGTTGAGTAGGTCTCTTGGATTAAAGACGAATACTATTAAGAAACTAAATCCCTCTATTAGAAGATCGGTCTATCGTTCATCTTTGTATTTGCCTAGAGGTTTTTCTCTCAGAGTGCCTAAAAGTAATCATAAAGAAATGAAAAAGTTTCAACTAGCTTTAGCTAGTATGAAAAGTAAATATAAAGATGCCGACTTCTCACGAATGCATATTGTATCGAGAGGGGAGAATATTTTTGATATTTCTAGAATGTATCGAACCTCAATGAACAACCTTATTCAATTTAATCAAATTGTCGATCCATCCCGAATCTATCCCGGGATGAAGTTAAAAATACCTGGAAAGAAAGATAAGGTTAAGCCTGTTCTTGTCGCAAAAGTTGATAATGTTAAAAAGAATAAGACATCAATATCGGAGAGCAGGGAGAATCTCAAAAGAAGAACTGGAAGTGATAAATTCCTTACAAAGATTAAAAATGTATTAATACCGAAAGTGAAAAAAACTATAGATGAAAAAATAGCACTTCCTGACCCAAAAGTTTCCCTTGGAGCATATGAATTAGAGGTTGTAAAAGTCTCAAGAGATGTCTACTCCATAAAAATTGAAACTGAGGAAACGTTAGGGCATTTTGCCGAGTGGGCAGGAGTACGAACTCAGAAAATTCGAGACGTAAATAGATTGTCATTTGGAAGAGTTATTGGAAGAGGTCAAAGCTTAAAAATACCAATTCCAATAAGTAAAGTTGAGGAATTTAAACAAAGAAGAAATGAGTTTCATGTATCTATTCAGGAAGATTTCTACAGCTCATACTCAGTTATTGATAAAAAAATATATAAAGTTAAGAAAGGGGACAACCTATCAGAAATTTTAAAGGATCAAAATTTACCCTTTTGGTTGATTCGAAAATATCAAAATAAAAAACTTGGTGATTTCTTGAGAATTGGTCAGGAGATAGTTATCCCTGAGGTTGAAGAGACTGAGAATGAAGAAGCCTAAAGAGTTCCTCCTTCATAAGTATGATGTTTCCACTCTGTCTCGCATGACCTTTTAAGTCTTAGTCCACCTTGAACTCTAATTTTCTTAGGAGTACATTTTCTTGAGTATTGGTCGAATCGAGTAGAACCATCAAGATTGAGTTTAGTTCTATATCTCATAACTCTAGCAAAACCTTTTACATCCTTATAGTCGACTTTATCGATACCTGTGGCCCTAATGTATGTTACGAAATCGACTGGAGAGTTTTTATAGAGAACTATTTGGGCCATATTATCAGGACTAATCGTGTACCTACCAACTTGATATGCTAAAGGCCAGTTGATATCCCCATAACTTAAGCTAATAATCTCAGTACATGTAATTTCATTCGTACTCATTGCATCGAATCCAAAATCATATTTTTTACCAATTTGATCGTATAGATCCTTATAGACCTTTCCAAGGGATCGAGTATCTCTATCTAGTATATTTCTATGTCTAATAATGGCGATTTCATCTAAGTTCATAAAAGTTTTCAATGTAACGAACTCAAGTCCCCATCTTCTAACTTGGTAGACTGTGAAGCCTTCTTTAATTTTTGAGTGAAAAGGTACAACTGATGGATGATCCCACATTTTGATTTCTTTAAGTTCTTTTTCAGTTCCGAGGTATACAGCAACATGTCCCCAATTTCCTGGTATGGTGAAGTCTGTGAAAACAAACCCTCTTTTCTCTAACAAGAGATCAAGTGGTTTTATATTGTCTGTGATGTGATTATAGGCCTTTTTATTATCTCTAAGATGTCCTTCGCGCCAAGAAATATTACCTGCAACACTTCCAAAACCATAGCTCAGTGAGTTGGTGATAGAACCGAGTACATTGTTTATACTGTCTCCAGTATTCCTAAGTAGTCCATCTTGACTACTGAGATCTTTGAGGTCATTCCCTTCAGAAATTAATTTGTAGGCAATCGTTGATTTGATATCCATTACAGCTTTATCTATTTTTTCTGATTTAACTTCTTCAATCTTATCTTCTTTTTCTAGAAATAATATGTAGGCAAGCTCGAGGTTTTTTCTGTATTTCTTATTTAAAATTGAATCCGAAATATCTCCCAGATTCCCTAAACCATAATTCTCACGATTCATTTGATCTTTTATAATTCTTCTCAATGTTGTTTCTTTAAGAAAAACTTTGAACGTATTCTTATAATGAGAAAGTAAAACTGACTTTAGATCTAGCCACTTTAATTGAACAAAGCTTCTGTTAGATTGGATATCTTTTAAGAATGATTTTTTAGTCTTCGGACGAATTTCTTTTAAAAACTCATTTAACTGATTACTAATAGTTAAATATGCCGATAATGACTCATGAATAAGGTTTAGCTCATGACCATTTAAGACTTTTCCTTCGTTAATTTTAAAGAGAAGTTTAGAGCCATAATTGTAAGTAAAGTGGTGAATTTTTAGGAAGTTTCTTTTGAAAAGGTCCAACCTCTCTTCAGTAGTTCCTTTTGAATAATCTATACTTATCAATGATTGTACTTGGTCATTGAAGTTTACTTCACTAGCTAGAGTTGTGTGAATTCCGAGAATTAGCGTCAATATGAGAACTATTTTCGTCATGTTCCTTCCAATCAATTGAAAATTATTTCAATATTTATACCTAAATTAGGTGCTTTACTCAATGCGTTATGTAAAAAAGACTGGGTTCATTTTGACACCAAAAATGTAATAATTTCAAAAGCTTGCTGATATCAGGTCTTGGTGATAAAAGATTTCACGGACCAGTTTAAGGGCCTTGTTTGATGAGGAATTTATATGAAGAAAAATGAGCTAAAAGTACTTTCTATTACAACTCTTGCTGTCGCAAGTATGTCTGTATTTGCACTTTCTCCTGAATATACAGTTAAGAAAGGGGATACGTTGTCTGCGATCGCTTTAAAGCAGCTTAAAGGCGGAAGTCTTTACGGTATAAATGGAAGGCTAAAAAAGCTTTTACTCTTAAACCCAAGTATTACCGATTCAAATAAGATTGAGCCTGGGGTTACTCTTAATTTGAGAGCAACTGTCGCTGATCTTTCTAAGAGTATTGAAGAAGCAAAGAATTTAACTAATACTCCAAAGACAACTCAAGACGAAACTAAAATAACTCAGTCGGCTCCAGTGAGAAAATCTTTTGACTTTCTCTTAACAGATAAAAAAGATCAGCAAGATCTCGTTTTAAAGTTAGGCGCAGGAGTCGCTTTTAACAATTTAGATCTAATTGATAAGCAAACAAAAGAAACGGACTCTCTAGCTTCTAAAGCATCATTGAATGCAAGTGCAGAAGCTAGCTATATGATTAATTCAAAATCCAAGCTAAAATTAGATCTTGGAGTTAAGCAGTTAAAACTTGTTGCGAGCGGAACAGATAGAATTAACTCTTCTAGTACAACCTTCATGTCTGGAACTATTGGAGGAGAATATCAAGCTCTGGATAGTCTTGTTCTAGGTATTAAAACTGGATTTGAAGAGAGAGCATTTGCAACAAATAAAACTCTAAGCACAATATCTATAGGAAAAAAATTAGTATCAAAAATTGGTGGAACGACTAGATTATTATTAGATGAAAATAGTAAAACAGCTTCTTCTATCCATTTAGAATATGGTTTATTGGGTTCAACTACTTTAAATGAATTACAAATTGAATCTGGTCAAGAAATCATTGCAGGTTTTGAACTTATCAGAAATCAATTTAACTTTAATCCATATTTGAACTGGTCAACTCAAAATACCAGTTTATATGATCAAGATTCTCTGACTCTTGGATTAAATGTAAATTATAAATTTTAAGAGATTGACCACTCTGGCTTATTAACTTCTTCTCTGTCCTCTAGGCCCCAATGCGAGAGGACATGTTCAATAAGCTCTCTGTCTTCGACAAAGTCTGGTACCTGAAGCTCTAGCACTTTCTTATCGTTTCTGAATTGGTGTCCCTGGCTAACATGAGTCATTGTGAGACCATTTTTACTTGAAGTGAAATAGATATCAAACTTTGAGGTTCTTCCTTTTTTAAAAAAGCTACTCTTATTGATCTGCTCTCTTTCGATCAACTCAATAGTGATATCAATACCTTCTACAGTGCAGTTAAAGCGCATATTTCTTCCTCTTTTCTTTTGATAACATATGTTTTGATGTAAGGATAGAGCAATAAATGTATACTCTAGGTGTGATAACCGTTAGATAAGGAGGGAGTTGAAATGCATACAGTTTTGTTTTCAGGCTCTGGAGACGACCTCCATGTTAAATTTCTTTCCTCCTCTGAAGACCTCATTAAATATCAAGAAAATGCTACAGGAACTCTACTCTCTAAGATTGATGGTCTAGATGAAAATCAACAAAGGCTTCTTCTAAAAGGATTAGGGCTTTTCTTTCCTCAGTTTAATACTGACAATCAATTTTCAAAAATTTTGTTACCCCACTGGTTAGGAAAAGGAGCAAAACAATTTGAGGTGGATACGATAGGATTTTTTCCTGGCAGTTTCAACCCTTGGCACGAAGGCCATATGGAATGTGTCCAGTCTTCTAATATTGAGTCCATAATTATTCTTCCAGATTATAGTCCTTGGAAAGATAATGAGAAAAAAGACCAACCGTGGGAAGACTTTAAGGCCCTTGGGGAAAAGCTAAAAGATACACCCTATCTGCTTTATCCTGGTTTTTGGGGTGAACAAGAGAAGAACCCAACTTCAGGTTGGCTTCCCTCTACTCATGTCATTAATCGAATTTTACTAATGGGTGCCGATACTTTTATGGACTTAGAAAAATGGAAACAACCAGAAATCCTTTTGAGGTCTCTTTACTCAATAATTGTTTTAGGTCGAAAAATTGATAAAGATAAGTTAGAAAATCAAAAAGAAAATATTTTAAAGTTCAACTCAAAATTAAATATACAGCTCAATTTTGAAAACCCCTACGAGAATATAAGCTCTACAGATATCAGAAAAAAATAAGATGATTAATCGAGAATAAGATCAAGGATTCTGTGTTTCCCTTTGATTTCTTTTATACCCAACATTAGTTCTGTAAATGGTCGAATATGAAGATGAGTGATCTTTCTTTTATGTGAAATACTTCCTCTTGCTGGTACGTGTGGCCCTTTGACGACCATCCAAATTTTTCTTGAATTCCAATTGAAGAAATGTCCAGTCCATTTATCACCTTTTCCACGTCCATGATCGGTTGTGATGATGACAGTCGTATTTTTTCCGTATTCACCCATTTGATCAAGAAGAGTATAGAGACGATCAATATAAAGATCATAATTATAAAGAGATCGCATATAACCATCCCATTCATCGTCGTGGGCGTATTCATCAGAATCGAGAAGTGATAGGTGAAGAAACCTTGGCTTTTTATCTTCAATAAACTTCATTCCATGTTCAAATGTATATTTATCATATCGACCACCCCAGATTGGAGTATCGGCCTCTTGCATTTCATTTAAGTAAAAGTGACCTGGTAATTTTACCTTCATATCACCACAACTATGAAATAAACTTCTCTCTTTTCTCATGGCCGCATCACAAATTTTTCCCCAACTACTAATGATACCAACCTCATGATTATTCCAACTCTTTACTCTCTTTAATTTCTCTCCAAGAGTTTCTTTTTTTGATGGACCACACTTATTTGTTCGACACCAAACTCTTGAGCCTTCATGCATTGTCTTGTATCCAGGCAGGGAGAGCATAACTGTATTTGCTATTCTGGCCCGAGATTTTTTCTTAGGGTCACCTAGAACGATTCCCTTGCTGGCATGTTCGTCCCAAAAAGTTCTGAAGATATCTTTATTGAAGAACTCCTCGTAGCGAACGCCATCCAGTGTAAGGAGAATGACATTACCTTTATCGCCAACTCTTGATTGGAATTCAGTTATTGCAGATTCTCGACAAGAGAGGACAAGTCCTAAGATGAGGATGTATTTAAATAATTTCATAAAACACACATAACAATATCTATGAATAAATTCCATACATCGGAAATTATTCGTGAAGCGCTATGCGTTAAGAGAGTAAGGTACACTCATTACATTATTAGGGGGAATTACACATGAAAACAATAGTTTGTCTTCTATTTGGGCTTCTATTATCAACACAAGCATTTGCAGAAACGGCTTCTCAGAATAAGGCCGAATTTTGTGCTGACCGGGAAAGCTCTACTTATTATCAGAAATTACTACTTAATTCAGAGAACCGACTTAGCTTCACCAACCGTGGTGGACTGGCCAATGGAGGGGTTTGCTGGTGGCACTCACGTTTTACACGTAAGGCAGCCTATTTGGCGATATATAGACCTGATTTAGATAAGCCAACTAAAGATGAGGCCTACGATATTGTTATGAGTATTAGGCTTGGAAGAAAAGTTGTTATCGTTCCTGGTTATAGAAATTTAAAAGAATTCTCTAGAGACTTCCGTTCAGTTATTCAGCAGAGGCTTGAAAGATGGCAAGTAGGCGATGGATTTATGAGACAACAATGGCTTGTTGGTGTTTGGGGTGGAAGTAGAGTTTCCTCAGATGAGCTTAGAGAAAGAATGGATAAGCTCTATGAAGAAGTTGTAGAGAATAATGATGTTGCTTACCAGGTTCTTCAAATAAAAGGGATTGTCGCTCACGCTTGGCTAGTTGTTGACATGGAAAGAACTGCAAATGGTTATCGTGTACAAGTAATTGATTCAAATTATTTGTCACCTAAAACCTTTACATATAGACATGGTGATACCAACTTTAATTATCCGTATTGGGGACGATTCGTTCCTCGTACAGGAAAGAAAAGAGAAATGAAAAAAATGAAAAAAATTGTTTCTAAGTTTTGTAAAAATAATTAATTCTTATAATAGGGCCTCTTCTTAGAGGCCTTATTTCAAAAAGATATCTTCCTCTTTTGTATACTTAAAATTAATGACGTCTGGTCTCATTTCATTATGAAATTTTTTATCTACCCATGTCAGAACTTCAGCTTTTAGGTCATCGATATTACTTGCCCCAAACTCGGCATGTTCAGATGTCGCAAAAGCTTTAAAGACATTGTTAGGATACTCTTTTACGATAATTGTAATTTGGGAACTAATTGGATACTTGGAAATTTTATAGATGAGTCTCCAGTGAAATGCAGCTCCTAAAAGAACAAAGAGATGAAAGACTTCGTGAGGCCCAATAACTCCTGGGTATACTTCAGGCCACCTCATAAACTCACAAATTGCTCCAATCGAATAGGAGAGACCTCCATAAATGATAAGTAAGAAAAGTTCTTTAGAGTGAATTTTATAGACATGGTAAAGCGTAAATAAACCAATCCAACCTAATGAAAGAAAGAATGTTAAGTTAAGCCACTCTGGAATCGTATCAAAAAATACTGCTGTTAAAGTTAACCCTGTAATTGAGAGTGTCCAGACTATACATAACACTAACCAACGATGAATATTTCTAAAGAGTATTAAGTGAATAGGTGTATAGCTTCCTGCGATTAAAACATATATGCCTGCATAGTCTAAAATATGGAGAACATAGTTAGGTGTGTATCCCTTTTCTAATAAATGATAGACACCACTCATGCTAAAAAGAAAAACAAAACAAAAACTATAAATGAGTAATCCTATAACCCTGCGACTATTACCTCGGCCTTTATAAACCAAGTAATAAGTTCCAATGAAACCTAGAACAGCACCTAATAGGTGTGAAATTGAACTGAAAGGTTCACTAAAACCAGGAATAGGAATAATTGGTAACATCTGTGTCCTTTATTATTACTCGAACACAGATTAACAACTTTGAATCTATTTATGAAGATTAATCAATAAGAGATCTCTCATATCTTTCAAATACTTTAGTTAAAATTCCTACATGACTTGCTGATAATTTAAGTTCGCGAGTGGATTGTTTTATTTTATGACCTGATAAGAGACCAATTTGGTAATAGTTCCTAAGTTCTTTGATATTATCTGGTTTAATGAACCTTTTGTACTGTGCAGGGTAGGCTCTTGCATCCATTGTAACTGCAACATCAAAAGTTATTCCGTATTTGTTAAGTCTTTTAGCGACATTGATAAGCTCAAAGCCTCCAAAGCTATGACCAAGTAACACTAGTTTTGCTTGTCCATTTGTTTCATTCCAGATTTCCTTTATACATTGATCGGCTTTTTGAATCTTGTGGATAGATTTTATTTTTTGAGGAAAAACAAAGAACTCAAATTGATGAGGACTCTTTTCAACGAACTTAGAAATAAAGTGTTTCGTTAGAAAGCCGCCTGTTCCCATTTTCTTAAATGTTGAATGTTTTCCTGCTTTTAAGCTCTCATGATGACGCTTTAAGTTTCTTATAATCTTCTTATTATAAGAGGCCAGACCTTCAAAGCCTATTAGATAGGTTCCCGAACTATTTTCTCTTGCTGTCTTTGTACAATCGAAAGCATGACTGATTGATGACATTGATAAAACTAATAAGATTAATATTTTCATAACTCCCCCTGTTATTTTCGAGAACATAGCGAAAGACTAAGGAGAGGGCATTAATAAACAGACCTTTAGGGAGAGAATATTTCACAGAGTGTAAGTAGTTTAATTGTACTTTAAAATTTTGACATAAAAAAAGCCTCCCATTGGGAGGCCTTTGTATTTTTGATGTAAGTAGAACTTACTTAACTTTCCAGTAATATTCCGTTACTAGCTGACCAACATACTCAAAAGGGATGTCTGAAGAAAGAGGCTCATCAATTTTTGTAGCCTTTTTCTTTTCAGTTCCTTCTACGTTGTAACAAGCTGGAACAGCAGGAAGACGTGGACTTTCTTGAGCATGCTTATAAGCTTGGTTTGCATAACCCTTATCTGAAAGCTCAAGAACATCACCTTTTTTAACAACAAAAGAGGCTCTGTCTACTTTCTTTCCATTAACTTTAACTTGACCGTGAGCAACCATTTGAGAAGCTGCTTTAATTGACGGTGCCCAGTTAAGTCTAAAGATAACATTATTTAATCTTGATTCAAGAGTCATAATGAGTGTGTCCATCCATGCTCTGTCTTTAACTTTCTTAGAAGCTTTCACGTAAGTTACGAGTTGCTTTTCTCTAATTCCGTAGTGATAAATTAATTTTTGTTTTTCTCTAAGACGTACAGCATAGTCAGAAATTTTCTTTCTTTTTCCACCGTGTACACCTGGACCGTATGGTCTTCTGTCTAGAGATCCAGCTTTTCCAAGACCTGGTAGTTCCAGTCCTAGTGCTCTTTGAATTTTAAATCGGGCCTTACCTGTAGTTGCCTTTGCCATTTTTTAACCTCAGCTTTAACTTCTGCTTTTAACGATATTTTATAAGTGGGCATTTATACCTGTGCGACAATTTCTTGTCAATTTCAGGATTTATCCTCTGAAATCTTCCCCTGTGCTCCGCGTTGAGAATTGGTATATTCTTGAATATGAGATTTATATAATGAATGGAGTCTGGCCGTCATAGGCCCTGGTTTCCCGGAACCTACTGAAATCCCGTCAATTTTGGTAATAGGGACAACTTCTTTAGTCGAAGAAGTCAAAAAGCACTCATCTGCGTCCTTTAATACCTCAGGAGTAAAATCAGTCTCAGAGACATCTATTTTTGAATTTTTGCTTATTTCGAGAATAGTTTTACGAGTAATTCCCTCTAAAAGTCCTGTAGCTAAAGGGGGAGTAATAAGTTTCTTACCTTTTACTATCCAAATATTACTTGTTGTTCCTTCTGTAACAAGTCCATCTTGATTAAGCATTATGGCATCGAAAGCACCTTGTTTCTTTGCTTGATTAAAGGCCAAGACATTATTGAGATAGTTCCCAGACTTAACGGCAGGGTCCATTGATTCTTTTGGGTTTCTAAGAACCGAAGCAATAATCATTTCAACTCCCGAGTCATACCACCAAGTTGGATTCTCCTCGAGTTTCTTTGTGATAATGACGAGATTGTTTTTTGTCGCTAGAGCAGGATCAAGTCCAATTTTTCCTTCTCCTCGAGTAATAATGACTCTTATGTAGGCTCGCTTTTCATTCAGTTCTTTTAGGGTTTTTAACATTTGATAAGTTAATTGTTTTCTTGAAATTCCTATTGGCATATCTAAGTGAGAAGCAGACTGCCAGAGGCGATCAAGGTGTTCTTCAATTTTAAACAAAACACCATCATAGGTTAGGCTGACTTCATAAATCGAATCACCAAAAAGAAAACCTCTATCAAAAACAGAAATGCAGGCCTCATCTGGCCCTGTTATTTTCCCATTGACGTTGATCTTCATTCTTCAAAAACTCCAGTATAGTTCTTTGGAAGTAAGTTCCATGCCTTCGAATAAACGTGAACAGTTTTAGTCGCTCCATTCTTTGATACAAAGCCCATATCGGCATGGGCCCAAGCGAGAACTCCACCCTTAAGATTAAGTGCAGTGAACCCGTCCGCTGAAAGTTTTTTTGCATATTGAGTACTTCTAACTCCGATAGTGCAATAAGTAACAACTTCGTGATGTCGATAATTGGCCTTGTTGGCCTCAAACTCTTTCATAGTGATGGCATTTGGAATCATGCTAATTTTGGTTTCGTGCTCTTCCCTGACATCAACCAGTATGAGATTTTGCCGTTCCAAGACATACTTTTCATCAACTACTGGTACATTGGGGTACTTCTTTTGAAGTGCATCGGCCATGGATGAGACAACCTTTGCAGGGTTTTTGGCCTTTCCTGGGTCAAAGCATGAACTGAAGAAAGTAAGAGTTAGGAATATGGTTGTGATTAAGCGTTTCATGGCCGGATTATGCACGGGTCTGAAACTTCTGGCAAGCTTGTTTGACGGACATTGTTAGACTCTGAGATACTTAAAAGGAATATTAATTTCGGATGGTTATGAAATTTTTAGTTCTCCCATTTATCTTTTTTACAAGCTTCGTCTATGGAGCTTCTGTCGCTCATTTGAGTGAGTCAGATGTTAATTACTTTAGAGCAGCGAATTCCAATGTAAATACAACAGGAGAGTCCGGTTTCCTTGAAATGATTTTTGAAATTTCGGGTGGTGGAGGAACTGCTGAAAGTAGCCCGCATGTCGCCTATATTGGAACTAATGACACAAGTGGTGCAGATGATCAGTCCAATAATAATATTCTTTCTAATAGTGCAGTCATGCCAAATATCACAGGTTCAACTATCAATGTTGATATGAGGATTTTGGTTTCAACAACTCCAACTTCAGGTGAAAATGAAATTGTTCAAGTGGCCCTTGAGGATGACAGTAGCGACTTTAAAAAAGTAACTACAACTGTGAGTGAGTTTACTACTGACCAATGGCGAATAACGATTGATGTGGCCACAGCTTGTGGTGATGTCGGGAGTGCACAGGAGTGTACAGATCTTATTTCAGCCGCCGATGGAAGTCGTGAGGAAACACTAAAATTTTATGTTTATGCCAGTGAAACGGTGACTCCAATTGGTGACACTGTAGATCCTACCAGTGGTCAGACTGGCGGAATCTTTTATAGTGTCAATTTCTCAGATAAAATCCCTGATGGGGTTTTAACTATTAGCTCCATTACGAAAGGGGATCAGAGGCTGACACTCAATTTTACCGGAGGAAATTCTGTTACAAACATGGCCTCCTCAATCATTTATAAATCAATTGTTTTAAATGGAGTTGCTGGTGGTCAGAAAGTTCAAACGGCTGGAGTCGCGAATATCTTAGTTAGTGAATCTCCAGTGCGCGAGGGGGCTTTAGATGTAAAAAATCTCACAAATAATACTTCTTATACTCTTTCGACATCTCTTGTGAACAAGTACCAGTTTTCAACTGTATCTAGTAATGCCGTTACTGAAACTCCTTTGGATATTCAAACTTTATTAGAGGCACAAGCTTGCTACCTAGTTACCGCTGGTTTTCAAGAAAAGCATTATGTTCTCGATTACTTTCGAAGCATTCGAGATAATTATCTTTTAAAAAATAGTCTTGGAAAATCTTTTGTGGATTATTATTACCAGACTGCTCCAAGCTATGCGCCTCTTATTTATAATAGTCCTAAATTGAGTTTAATTGTTAGATCTCTAAGTTTTGGTGTCTACTACTTCCTTAAGTACTTTTGGTTTCTATTTGCTGGGCTTATCTGTCTTCAGCTTTTTAGACTTCGCCACTTTCGAATTTCAATCTCATCTTAAGGTCTCTGAATAAAGTTTGAGCTGACGCGTTTCGCTATGCCAAACTAATCTCTCTCTTTTATTATTTTATTTTTTATAAGTCGTTAAATGGAGCAAAAGAATGGCCGGTCATAGTAAATGGGCAAATATCAAGCATAGGAAAGGGGCCCAAGACGCAAAAAGGGGGAAAATTTTCGCCAAACTTATTAAAGAAATTACTGTTGCTGTAAAAACAGGTGGTGGAGGAGATATCGATTTCAATCCACGGCTGAGAACAGCTGTTCAAAATGCTCGTGGCCAAAATATGCCTAAAGACACAATTGAGCGGGCCATCAAAAAAGCTGCCGGTGGTGAAGGTGGAGATTTTTTAGAACCCACCTTTGAAGGTTATGGTCCAGATGGTGTGGCCATCTTTGTTGAAACTGCAACGGATAACAATACGAGAACAGTAGGAAACGTTCGTTCTTACTTTAATAAATATAATGGCTCATTGGGAAAAGATGGATGTCTTGAGTTCATCTTTGAAAGGAAAGGAGTTTTCCTTTTAAGCTCAGAAGGACTTGATGAAGACGAATTCACAATGGAAATGATTGATGGTGGAGCTGAAGATGTTGAGTTTGAAGATGAGCTTGTCACAGTAACAACTGCCATGGAAGATTTTGGAAACTTATCCAAGAAACTTGAAGAGATTAAAATTGAACCTAAAGAATCTGGACTCGAAAGAATTCCAACAACCATGAAAGAAATTAACGAATCAAACTTTTCTACGTTTATGAAACTTATTGATGCTCTTGAAGATGATGACGATGTCCAAAAGGTTTATCACAATGTCGAATTTGATGAATCATTCATGGGCTAAAGTGCAACAGTGAAGAGCTAACGTTTTAGTCGGGATTGGGTATACGATGCTCTAGTTTCGCATATTAAAATCTTAAATTAATAGTATTGACAGAGCTTTTATCAAAACGAGAAAATTTCAAAACTAAAATTATATAAATAGAAGACACCTAAACACGGACGAAAGGAGTTCTTATGAAAAAGCCATTGGTACTTGGTTGTGCCTTATTACTTACAACATCTACAGCATTTGCTAGTAAATCAAGAATGACTGCTCTTGGACAAGACAGCAATATTGGTTCTCACTATATTAGTGATACGAGAAACGTTTTTGATAATGCTGCTGACTTAAATGGAATGACAAACTATACGATCGCTGAGTGGGGAGCCACTACAGGTGCTGATGGTGAAGGTGGTTATTTTAGAAATGGTGGTTCTTTGAACTATGGAATTTATCTTGGTGGAAACATCAATGACAGAACTCAAAATACGGCCAAAGGTGCAACTCATAAAACAACAGATGATCTAATGGATATCTTTGTTGGAAGTGGGAGCTGGGGAGCTAGACTTTCTTATGGGAAAAATAAAGGTAGTGACGGGACAAACACTTATTACGGTGTAGGACTTGGTTCAGAGATGGGCGATTTAACTGTTGCTGCAAATATTGATATCACAAATGAATCTGAAACAGCTGGAAACCTTCAAGAGTTCAAGGGTGACCTTGGATATGATGTTAACCTCGAGTATGACATTGCTGGAATGACAGCATGGCTTGGTTATATGGCCAATGGGTATGAAACAAAAGGGACAACTGGAACCAAAAATGGTGATGTTTCTAATACTAAGATATATGCAGGTGTTGGACGAATTCATGAAGTCTCTAGCACTTCAAGAGTCTTTACAGATGTTTCTTGGTTCACAAACGAACAAGAATCTGGAGTCACTACTAAAGTTAAAACAACAACGAGAGGGCTTAACGTTAATGTTGGTTTCGAAACTGATGCTAACGATTGGCTAGCTTGGAGAGGTTCTTTTAAGCAAGACCTAACTGCTGAACTTTTTGGTGCGACTGAAGGTGCTCAAACAAATGTTGCAGCTGGTGCAACTTTGAACTTTGGAAAATTGAAAGTAGACGGAACAATTGGAACATCAAGTGGAACTGTTGGGTCTAACGACTTTCTTGGAACTGTTGGTGTTCACTACTGGTTCTAATTATTTGAAGCTTTTATGAGAGGGGAGCAATCCTCTCTCTTTTTTTAGGAGGAAAAAATGAAATTACTAGCTACAATTCTCACGTTCGCATTCCTTTCTCTTGCTTTATATTCTTGTGGTGGAAAAGGACTTATTCCTGAAACACAAACTTATAATGGAATGGGATCACGTTGGACCGCCGTCTTAAATCCGAGTGGATCTTTTTCAATGAATGAACTTGATGCTGGAGTTGAGGTTAATGGAACATGGACAGAAACATCATCGAAATGGATGGAGTTAACTGTTTCTGATGCTACTGGATCGGGTGCTCCTAGCGCTGGTTCAAAAGCTCATGCTCTTTTAATTCCTGGAGTTGTTCTTCTTGTTAAACCATTTAGTGGTAAACAAATCATTTCCATGGTTTTAGCTGGAACTTGTCCAACCAAAGATTTGACAGCGAACTGGGTTGTCACAAATATTCCTGACTCTAAAAATGTAACTGATGCTGATATGGATATTTATGGAGTCTTTAGCTATACAGCTGACACGAATTCAGCTGCTCTTCCACATAAATATACAATCAATGGAACAGATCTTGGTGAAGGAACAATTGGTTCATTTTCATGTACAGACGGAGTCGGAACTGTTGCCGACGCTAGAATGTATTTTTCTGAAGTTGGTGGAGCCTTAGTCCATACCAATATTTCAAATGCATCAGACTCTAGTTTTATTGTCGCTTTACCTGCAAAAAAGATTAACACCAAGACAGTTCTTGCTGGAACATATAATGGTCTTGTTTATCAACAATCAACCGGTTCTGATGAACTATTTCCTGTTGAGTTAACTTTAAGTACAGCTGGTACAGGTAACGCTTACGTCTACAATAACAATGATCCAAACTCTACTGTTAACACATCAGCAGGGGCTGGATTCTCAATAACGACTGTGGACTCACCAACGGATGGATTTCTTGTTGGGACAGTTACTGATGAAAGTAATAATACCGGGACTATTCGATGTACGGCGAATACCAACATCAATGGTTCAGGAAAAACATTTTTATTTTGTATCGGATCTAATCCTGGTGAAAATTCAAAAATGTACAATTTAATGCTTATTTCTAAGTAATAAGAAAGGGCCTGGTTTCAGGCCCTTTCTTTTTTCTCTTATAAACTCTAATTAAAATTTTTAAGTGTAATAAATTTGAGGGCATCAATGATTTAGAATGTATAACCAGTATAGAAACCAAGCTGTTGCTGAAAAGTTCCGGTGACACCTTCATAACGAGTTATCTGGGCATACCCTTTAATCCACATTCTATGAACGATATAACTTTTCCATGATCCATGAAACTTAAATCCAGTCACATCTTCTTTAAGGTTCCCGTCATCTAGTTTTTTAGTACCAAGGGCGGAGTAACCTCCAAGAAGATTAATATAATTTCCACGATCATTAATTGTGAATCGCCAACCTAACCCTGCGTGAACCCAGTAAAGAGAGTTTTTTGAAACTTGAAGGTTTTGAAGAATCTTAGTTTTAATTCTATAGATCTTATTATTAAAACTAATAAAGGAAAGTTCCTCTCGTTCAACATTTGCTTCCCAAGTCCAGTTGGTAAATTTAGGGTGGTTGTAAATCCCAAAAGTAAAAGTGTGGTTTACAGGAAAGCTATAAGATTTATTGGGATTTGAAAGATCGAGGTTATTCTTTTTGAGCATTTTGTAATTGATATAAGAAAAAAATGTCAGGGAGTGAGTAAAGGTGGCCCTAACATCGAGGGTCGGTCCAAATGTTTTAGTATCAATTGTTGCACTTTCAACAATAAGCTCTTCTGAATTGGAGTAAGTGTGAAAACCTAAGGAAACATCCCATACTGGATTTTTGTGATAAACATTTATGGGGGTCCAACTCTTGATTTTCTTCCAGTTTTTAATTCTTGGGTTCCATTCTCTTAATTGATTTCTAAAGCGATTAATGTCTTTAGGGTGTTCAATACTAATTATTGGAATGTATCGTTTGATAACCCAATCAATGGCCGCTTCTTCTGAAACCCAGTTTCCATCGAATACAAGGACTCGGTTACTTTGAGCATTAGTAATACAAGGTATTAGGAAAAGGAAAAGTAAAAGGGCTTTTAGATTCACCCTTTTATTCTATGCGTCTGAAGGGAAGTTATCAAGCCTGCGAGCCCAAAACCTCTTCGAGCTCACCATCTTGGTGAAGTTCCATTATAATATCGTTTCCACCCACAAGCTTTCCTCCAACATAGAGTTGAGGATATGTTGGCCAATTGGAAAATTGCTTTACACCTTCTCTAATATCCCAATCTGAAAGGATGTCAAAAGTGTTATATCCAATTTGAAGACTATTAAGAATAGAAATAACATTGGCCGAGAAACCACACTGTGGCATTTCAGGGGTTCCTTTCATGAATAAAAATACTGGGGATGAAGAAATCAGTTTTGTGATTCTCTCGCCAAGCTCACCATCTTTACTTGCTTCAGTAACAGGCCTTCCACCTTGCTCTGGAACTTTTTCACTACCTAATATGCTGAATGGACTTTTCTCATCACTCATAATTACTCCACTAGACCTTTCTTTCTGGCCTTTTCAAATGTCATAGTCTTGATTTGGACCGCATGTATATCTTGTTTTAGTCTTTCTTTAAGGATGTCCATGATCATTTGATGTTGATCAAGGAGGGCTATCCCTTCGAATTTATCACTTATTACTGTTATTCCGAGGTGGTCCATTGTTCCTGTTAAATCGGTAATTGTGACATTGGCATCATTCATATTTGATTTAATAAGCTCTTCTACTTGTTCAAATACAACCATTTAATCCTCAGTGTGAAACAACCATATAGCTAGTTATATAGGTAATAGTTCGACAAAGAACTGCTGATCTTCCAAATAGCCGGTGCATTTTTTGGAAAGAGTAATCTTTGGCGAGCATTTTTCTACCCGTGTAGATAAGGGCAAAATAGAGCACGACGGTAAAAACGGCAACTGCGATATGGAAATTAAGAAGCATCGGGTTAGACAAGGCCTTGCTGGCCTTTTCTACGGCACCACGAGTCAGTTCAATTTGAAGAATTAAAAGTAAATCCCAGGTAATTGAAATGGCCATAATTTTTACATGGCGAGTAGGGAATTGACGGTAATAAAGTCCTATATATATGAGACAAAGTATTAGAGTACTTTGAATTTGAAAGATGACTTGTGAGCTCATAATTTTCCTATTGTTTAGGCTCGTAAGAATAGAATAAACAAATCATCTGTGCAAGAATGGAATCGAAATGAACAACTCTTTAGGGCAGTGGGCCGTAATAGACATTGAAACAACCGGTATTGATGCGTCAAAAGACGGCATCATCGATGTTGGCTTTTTGCAGTTTGAGGGGACAAAACTTGTTCGACAATACTCTTCATTAGTTAGATCTGAGTACAAACTTTCTCAATTTATTCAGAAACTTACTGGAATTAAGTCTAAAAACTTGAAGAAAGCACCAGTCTGGGAAGATGTAGAAACTGAAGTTCAGGATCTCTATGGTCATTCGCTGATCGCTCATAACGCTGAGTTTGAAAGATCATTTCTTCAAAATACATTTGATAAAATTGATGACGGAGAAGAGAGAGAAACCTATGAAGATAGTCTTTTCTTTTTATCTCTTTTATTTGCCGGCAAAAGCTCCCTCAATTTAGAGTCCTTTATCATTCAATTCGACCTTGCTGCTCATGAGGCCCATAGAGGGCTTCAAGACTCTCTCGACCTTTTGAAAGTGATGCTGGTTGGAACGTTACAATCAAAAAATGATCCAGAATTTGAGCAAACTCTTTCCGGATTATTTACTAAATATAATTTAGATGACTGGTGGTTCACTAGCTTTTATCGGTTAAGTATTTCTGAACTCCTTGAGATCGCTTCTGAAATAGATTTTGATGTTGAAGATGTGATGAAAGAGTTATCAGAAAGAGAAGCCGAACTTCAAACTGAAGAGATTGATGGACTTGAAAAATCATTCGAACTGAAATTTTCAGGTGAAAATATAAAAAATATTTTTAGGGATGAAGAAAAGATAAAAGAAAAATTTTCTGGTTACCGATTTCGAGAAAGTCAGGAAGAACTTTCTTTAAAAGTCGGACAAGCTTTTAAAAACAATGTCCATGCTATGGTTCAGGCTCCAACCGGAACAGGAAAAACGTTAGGTTACTTGATTCCAGCTGCACTCTTTTCAAGAGAAGAGAAAAAACAAGTTCTTGTAGCAACCGGAACGAAGGCCTTGCAACATCAAGCAATGAGTAAAGACGTTCCCCAACTTCGAAAGTTACTAGGGCTTGATGACAAAGAATTAAATATTAAACAATTGATTGGTTCAAATAATCATTACTGCGAATTACTTTTTCGAAATGAGACAGAAGAGGAAGACCTATTCAGTTCTTCTCGCGAGTTTGAAGAGAGATTTTCAGACCTTTATTTTGATATGCTGTTTTATCACAACTCAAAAGCAAAGAGTGATAAACTTGTGACGAGAGGAGATATCCCTTACGTCTTCAAGATGAAAATGAATGAATTTCGCAAAAAAGATCAGGCCTTTGCTGTAGACTATCGTTCATGTACGGGAAGTAACTGTCCTTTTAAGGGAGAGTGTAGCTACCTTCGAGGTTTAAGAGAAGCGAGAGAAGCAGATATCATAATTGGGAATCATGCTTTGATGTTTTCATGGCCTAGAGGTTTTCCAAGACCAGAGCATGTCGTTGTTGATGAGGCCCATAAGATTGAGGGTGAAACGACGAGAGCATTTACGTATGAAGTTTCTGAAGAAGGACTAGAGTCTTTAAATAAGAGTCTCTTGAATATGCAAGGACTTGGTTCGCTGTTTTATCTACTTGCTCAACATGAAGTGAATGAAGGTGAATCAACAGAAATTATAAATCAACTACGAGAAAAAACATTGATGACCCAAAGGATGCTTCAAGATCATCTCTTGTTAATTCCTGATAAAGTAGAACTCTTTTTCAAAAAACGACCTCGTTACACAGATAAGTATTGGAATGAATCCCCAATGCTAGATAGAAAAAGTGTTCACGATCAAACAGAAAAAAGCATTCGAGATCATTTAGAAAGTATCTTTCATATCCTTGGAAGTTTTTATAATGACTTGTTACCTTACGGGAGCCGGTTTGAGGCCAAGGAAATGCAAGACGATCACCAAGCAATGGCCTGGACGAGATTTGAAAAATTCCTTGGGGGGATTGAAGATATTGTCACTGCACTAGAGATAGGACTTCAAGGTAAAGAAGAATACGCGAGAAGTATGAAGTTCCATGAAAAACATGGCTTTATTATGGAATCAGCTCCAATAAATGTAGGAAAAGTTCTTCACGATGGTCTTTTAGCAACTTCAGCTTCAGTTCTTTATACCTCTGCAACTCTTGGAAACGCGAATGGCGATCAGGGTACCAAAGGAATTGAGTGGGCAACAGGTTATTTATATTTAGAAGCTGAACGTAGGTTTAAACAAGGCTTTTATTTACCTGCAGCTTATGACTATAAAAAGAATACGAGGGTCTACCTTTGTGACGATACTCCCTCTCTTTATGATAGAACTTTTGTTGAAAATGTAATGGCACCGACGATGGATTTGATTGAAGATCTGGGAGGGCGAAGCCTTCTTCTTTTTTCTGCCAGAGTTCGTTTTGAAAAAGCGTGTGAGGTTTTATTAAATCGTTTTGAAGGTAAAATCCCTGTTTTTATCCAAGGTATGGGGAATAATGTCGTCGAAGACTTTAAAGAAAGTGGAGAGGGGATTCTTGTCGGGATGGAGAGTTTTGGTGAAGGAATTGATATTCCTGGAGACGCCTTACAATTTGTATTCATCGATAAAATTCCAGATCTCAGGCAAGACTACGTCATTCAAAGAAGACGAGATTATTACGAAGCAAACCTTGGAAATGAATTTAATGATTACTATCTTTCCGGTCGAACAAGGGCACTTCATCAAAAACTAGGGCGATTACTTAGAACAGAGAAAGATTTTGGTGGTGTAATCATTGTTGATTCGAGAGTTAAGAAGTGGAAAGGTAGAACACTTGAGAAACTAGTTAAGCAAATGGAACCTTACCAATTAGAGAGAGCAAACCTAGCTGATGCTTGTACTGGAGTCAGAGAGTTTATTGAAACTAACTCCCTTCCAGGTCATTAAGATATTTAATTTGAATTTTTGTACCGTCTTCGTCATCCCTAATCATATATGGGATAGTCACATGTTTACTTTGAAATAATCTAATGTAGGGTTGAACAACAGGTTCTTTATTTTTTGAAGTATCTTCTTCTACATCTTCAAAGAGTCGATATTCAATGGCCTGAAGCTTTTGTTCATCGACAACGATAGTTTCAAAAGCTGTCGAAATTTTTGTCATTGCAACGGTTCTAATCGCTGGGTCGGAGTCAAAGACCCACTTATTGTCAGATGACCAAAAGGAATATGTATTCTTAGCTGTACCATCAAACTTTTTAGATCTTAGAAAGAGCATTGCACAGCATGCTGCAGGGGTTGTTATGTGAAATTTTGGAGAGGTCGTAAGTTCTACTTCTGTTTTCTCACGATCCTTATCTAAAAAAGAATAAAAAAGGGTATTTTTTCTTGAATCAAAGTTCCAAGTTTCTTTGGTTACATCTTCCCCAAGAAACTTCTCAACTACGACAAATGTTGGAATGTAGTCTTTGTTAACGCTATAAGAAACTTTTATTGTTAGAAGTTGTCCAGTAGCGACTCTACTATGAAGCTCTGCTTCAAAAGTATAGGTTCCTTCTTTCTTTTCTTTAAAAACTTCGAACGACTCTTCTGAGTAGACGGTTCCATTTCTAAGGTAACTATAAGCACCGCGAAAAACTTTATAACGACTTTTCAATGACTCTTCCATCATTTCATTTTAATATGGCCAGGCTAATTACGTAAGTGGTCAATATTAAAAAAGGAGACGAAATGTCTTATGAATTTTATAAGTCTTTACATTTACTGATGATTTTTTCATTTCTTGTGCTTGGAACTCTAAATTTAGTTACTCAACCAACAAAACTCGTCAAGATTGGAACTGGAGTTACCAGTTTTCTTATTATGGTCGCCGGAATGGGGCTTTTGGCAAGGATTGGTTCAGGATTTACTGGTTGGGTAATCGTTAAAGCGGTTATTTGGCTTTTATTGGCAGGTCTTATACCTGTAGCCGGGAAAAGGTTTTCTGAGAAAGGTAAGCAAATGACCCTTGTGGCAATCGTCGCTTTATCGGCCATTGCTGCTTTTTTTGCGATTAATAAACCATTCTAATTTGAAAACAGAGTATTCATATAAAGAGCTTTTTTACTTTTCAGTCCCGTCCATTATGGCCTCACTATTGGAGCCATTGGCGGGACTTGTTGATACCTCTCTAGTAGGTCAACTGAATACTGAGTGGCTAGCTTCATTAGCTGTCGCCACTACGATTTTAAATGCCTTTACTTGGATGTTTAACTTTCTTGTTCATGCTTCAACCCAAGCTGTAGCGAAGGCCGCAGGTCAAAATGACCTTGGAATGCTTGGCGAGAAGATGAAGATAAGTGTCTTTTTATCTTTTGCTATTGGATTTCTTTCAGCTTGTTTTATCTTTTTGATAAGAAAACCACTTTATGTGATGGCAGGCTCTAGACCTGAAATTATTCACTTCATCGAAACTTATTTTCTTATTCGTTTGATTGGTCACCCTTTTACTCTTGTTTATTTAACCCTTGTCTCAATCTTAAGAGGGTTGGGAAGAGTTCAACTTGGCTTTTTCTTAATGGGTTTAACGACATTGTTAAATATTGGAATCTCTTATTATCTTCTCTTTGTTCTAAAGATTGGTTTGGAGGGAGCTGCCTATGGGACAGTCTTAGCAAATATTGTTGGAGTTCTCATTTCTTTTCTATTCTTAATGCAAAAAGAAGAAATAAGAACTCATTTTTTTGGCAGTTCATTTAGTAAAGATGGTTGGTTTCAATTTGGAAAAAATTCGATCCATCTCTTTGGCAGATCATTTTTTCTTACCGCCTGTTTTTTTACTGCAACCAAGTTTGCTGGAACATTAGGTGTTATTGAACTTGCGGCCCATCAAGTCTTATTACAAGTTTGGCTGTTCGCTAGTTTCTTTACTGATGGAGTCGCTATTAGTGGAAATATTCTGGGTGCTCGATTTGTTTCCCAAGGAAATATTTTGAAAACGAGAAGCATATTCTCAAAGCTTTTAAAGCTGGGAGGAATAATTGGAATAATGTTTACGCTCTTTTACTTTGTTCTTGGCGAGTTTATTATTCGAATTTTTACTAATGATGAACAAGTCATAAATTTAATATGGAAAATTTGGCCCCTCATTTGGTTATCTCAATTACCAAATGCTATTGCGTTTGTTTATGATGGATTACTTTTTGGACTTGAGAGTTTTGATTACCTTAGGAAGAAAATGATCATCGGGGTTCTATTTATTTTTACACCAATTGCAGCTCTTACAATTGTTTATCAAAACCTTTATCCACTCTGGATTGCTTTGATAGCCTTAAATATGTATCGCTTAGTCTCAGGATTTAATGGAGTGAAGTTAAAATTGGAGTTACTAGATGGTGCGTAAGAAGGGGCCCGGAGCAAATGGGTTTTCAAAGGATTATTGGGATGAGTATTATTCCGAGCCTGAAGAAATGGATGGTATGGCCAATGCTAAAGAACATGCTCGGTATATTAAAAGTTTAATGGATTTGGAGATGGTCGATATCTCTACTGTTGCTGACTTCGGTTTTGGAATGGGAGTTATGTTTAAAGCAGTCTTGAAAGAATTTAAACCTTATAGAGCGTTAGGAATTGAACCAAGCACTCATGCTTTTAATTTAGCAGACTCAAAAAAATTAAAGTCTGTTCCTTCAACGAATTTAAAGTTAATTAATACTGATCTAGTTTCTTGGTGCAAAGAAGAAGCAAAAAAAGAAAAATGGTTTGATTTAGGAATTTGTACAAGTGTGTTTCAATATCTTACAGATGATGAAATTGAATTTGTTCTTCCTGTTCTTGCCCGAAGTGTAAAGTTCCTCTATTTTTCAGTCCCAACTGACAGAGAGCTTCGAAATCAAGTAGAAGAAATGGAATTTCACGATAAATTGGCCATTAGAAGAGGTCGTACAAAATATTTGAAAATGATTGGAAAGCATTTTACTGTGGTAGGAAATCGTTTATTAGAATCCAAATTTCATTTTGATGAAAGTGATTCACCATTTACCGATTACCTTTTTCGATTTTGAACATGGAGTAGAGATGAGTAGTTGCCCTTGTGGAAGTGAAAAAAATTATGATGATTGTTGTGGCGTTTATATAAAAGGCGCTGAGAAGGCACCTACAGCTGAGTCTTTAATGCGATCTCGCTATACAGCTTATACGATGTGCGAAGTTGAATACATTAACGAAACTCATGATCCGTCTTCTAGGTCTCAACTTGATTTAGATGAAGTAAAAGACTGGGCCGGGAGCTCAAAATGGAATGGTCTTCAAATAAAAAATGTGGAGGGTGGCCTTGAGGAGGACAATCGAGGCACGGTAGAGTTCATTGCCCTTTTTGATAACGATGCAGGAAGCCATGAACACCATGAACTTTCAGAATTCGAAAAGATTGATGGAAATTGGTATTTTGTTGAAGGTAAAGTCTTCAATCAGCCCATTATGAGAGAGGTTCCGAAGGTTGGCCGAAATGAGCCGTGTCCATGCAATAGTGGAAAAAAATATAAAAAGTGTTGTGGTGCTTAATGTCTAAATTTCTAGAAAGCTCGGAACTACTTAAAACTACAGAAAATGAATGACGTATTGGTCTAAAATCTAGTATAAAAGACAGGCTTTATTACAAAAATTAACAAGTCAGGTCTGTCGTTATGATTCGAATCAAAAAAGGTCTGGATCTCCCTATCGTCGGGGGACCCCAACAAACAATCGAAAAAGCTAAAGATGTTTCTACTGTTGCTGTAACAGGTTTCGATTATATTGGAATGAAACCAACTATGCATGTGAAGGAAGGTGACTCAGTAAAGTCTGGTCAGCCACTCTTTACCTGTAAAAAGAACGAAGGTCTCATCTATACAGCTCCTGCATCCGGAAAAGTGGTAGCACTTAACCGAGGTGCTAGAAGAGTTTTTCAAAATGTTGTTATTAGTGTTGAAGGGGACGAGCATGTTTCATTTAACTCTTATAAGGGAGCTGATGTTGGTTCATATGATAATGAAAGCATAAAAGCTCTTCTTGTTGAATCTGGAATGTGGACGTCATTAAGACAAAGACCTTTCTCTAAAGTGGCGGGACTCGATATTACTCCTACTGCAATCTTTGTGACTGCAATGGATTCTAACCCTCTTGCTGCTGATCCAAAAATAATTATTAATGAGCATGCAGAGTCTTTTAAAACTGGGGTCTCTGCACTCTCAAAATTATCTGAAGGTAAGACATTTATCTGTCAAAAAGCTGGAGCGTCAGTTCCTGCTCCCTCTTTAGGAAACGTCGAGAGTCATGATTTTGATGGACCACATCCTGCTGGATTACCTGGAACACATATTCACTTCTTGAGTCCTGTAAATGGAAACAAAACAGTATTCTATATTGGATACCAAGATGTAATTGCACTCGGTAAACTTGTAGAGACTGGAAAACTTTTTAATGAGAGAGTCATTTCCTTGGCCGGGCCGAGAGTTAAAAATCCAAGACTTCTAAAGACTAGAGTTGGTGCAGACATTTCTGAGCTAACTTCGGGAGAACTTTTAGAAGGATCTAATCGAGTAATTTCAGGTTCTATTCTTAATGGAAGAACTGTCGATGAGGTCTTTAAGTATCTTGGTCATTATCATAACTCAGTATCTGTTATTGAAGAGCAGACAAACAACAGAGAATTCCTCGGTTGGCATTCTACTGGTGTGAATAAGTTTTCACTAAAGAGAATTTACCTATCATGTTTCACTAATAAAAAATTTAATCTTGGAACAGATACACACGGTTCTTTGAGAGCGATGGTTCCAGTTGGAAATTATGAAAAATTGATTCCAATGGATGTTCTACCCACTCAGCTTTTAAGAGCTTTATTAACACATGATACTGATCTTGCTCAACAACTTGGTTGCTTAGAAATGGATGAAGAAGATTTAGCCTTGTGTACTTTTGCAAGCGTTGGCAAAAAAGACTTTGGACCAATTTTAAGAGAAAATCTTACAATAATTGAGAAGGAAGGATAATG
>JAGSHI010000030.1 GCA_023954635.1 Bacteriovoracaceae bacterium | reverse complement strand
GTATCAAGAAACTCAATTTCTTCATGTTCATTGAAGTGAGCATCGTGATCACTATCGAGGATATTCATTCTGTCCTCACGAATAAGAAGAGCAGGGTTTCCTGATGCATCTTTAGAGACTGAATTAAGATTTTCATCGTGAACATTTCTAATAAGAAATGAAATAGCGACTCCTTCTTGACCAACAACTAGGTCCATACGATTAAAACCACCTTTTCCTTTTTGACGTAGATAGAAACGAAGGCCTTCGTTGACTTGGGCGTGAATCTGAGTTTTTGATATTCCCTGTTTGGGATTAAATGTCGATCGGTGCCAGTCGTGAGCTGCATCTCCGATTCCACCATAATAGAGTTCTAGATTACTCAATATGAACTTCTTTCCTCTGATAACGATCGTACAACCGAGCATTCTTTGAATCATTTCCTCAGCAGCGAGAATACAGCTTCCAACTTCTGATTCTCTGTAAGAAGGGACAGAACCATCGGCTCCGACCAATTGTTTAACTGCTGGGTTGAGATAAAACATTGTGAACTCCTAAGTATAGGACAGATTAATAACCTTTTTAATAAAGTCCTCTGAATCTTAATTGGTATTATACCTTAGATGAAATGGGATATGTTAAGATTAAGTACTATGAACTAGAGAAATTAGGGTGTTTTTTAGTTTTCTTAAGAAAAATTAAATTTTTTAAATATAGAAACTCATCACAACTTTTTTATTGTTAGAAGTCACATTGTTCTACATACTCTTGATTAAAGTCATCACCTGACTCATTGAAGAAGTCTCCTTGAACAGGAGGTCCCCTTGCAGGTTCAAGGTCTGGATAGTAAGGCTCAAACTTTAAATGATTCAAGATTTTAATAATGGCCTCTTGCTTCACAACCTCACACAAGATTTGCATCTGCTCGCCACAACCATTACATTTCAGCACATCAATTTTGAAAACTCTTCTCAGTAGCTTCGCCCACTCCATACGATATTCTTTTCTAAGAGTCCCCTCTCTTGTTTTCTTCTTAGTCTTGTTTCTTTTAACAAACTTACTTCGCTCTTTTTTTCTGGCACCAAAAACTCCATGATACCTAGTCAAATTTGCCATTTTTGGAGGGATAAGGGCAACTAACCTTCTCATAAATTGTTCTGTTGTAAATTTTAAATGAGTCGTTCCATCTGAATAAGGTGTTTTTAATTTCAGCAGGACATAATCGTTTCCAAGTCTCGTTATACGTTCTTTGCTTATTGCAGGTCTAAGAATATAGCGACACAAGTGTTCAAGACCTTTTTTATTATATTTTGAAATATAGACATTAGCATGCATCGAAAAACCATCAACATACGAACACCTCTTTCCTACAAATGGTTGAAAAGGAGGATTAAAAAGTTGACCTACTTTTTCAGCTCGACTTCCATTTATTTTTCCATCAGTAACACTCTCACTTAGAAAATTCGCCATATCAGGAAAGTCACTTTCAAACTCATTCGTTTCAACATCAGACTCTTCCATATAACTTAAATCAAAACCTTGCCTCTTCAAGGCCCTCAACACTCTTACTTTTAACTTTTTATTTAAACTCTCAACTTCTTCATGTGAGACAGGAATTCTCATAAAATTATTGTTATGGAAAACTCCATCCGCAAACAAGGAATGAAAATGGACATTCAAATTTAAACTACCACCAAAACGTTGAATAACTGTTACAGAACCACAATCAGAACCCTGAACTCTCCAACTCTTTGCTTTCTTTTTATAAAATGAACTTATTAATCGAATCCAAATAGACATCACCGTATTTTGCAACTTAGGACGATAGGCCAACAAATATCTCAACAGGAATGGAAATGAAATCACCCACTGCCGAATAGGAACATCTGGAATGACATGATCAAGCAAGTGAGAAGCTCCATCATTCATTCGCCTCCCCGCACACCTTGGACAAATTGTCCTCGACTTACAGGAAAATGGTACAAGTTTTTCATTTTTGCAATGATGACAGACAACTCTCAAAAATCCTTTTGAAAGCAACCCACAACTTAAATATTTATGAAATTCAGATTCTACATGAACAGGTAATTGTACTTCTTTAGAGTGAAAGCAAGAAAGTAGCTCTTTCTCTATTATTTTATAATAGTCACTTTGCTCTTCATCAAACATAAACCTATTTGATTCAAAGCAGCTCCCAACTAAATACTTCTAAACACTAAAAATTAGAAGTCTTCCAATTTAATCACATCATAAGCAGGCGTCTCATAAGGATGAGATTCTTTCATGGCCTTCACCACATCTTTTATAGATGTTTCATTACAAACCATTTCAATTCTTGCTTCTTCAACAAACTCCAACTCATTTTGCTTGCCAATATGAGGATTACTCCCCTCTAAAGGTCTAAACTGACCTATACCTTTAGAGATAAAACAGCACTTATCATAGCTTCCAACCTTACCGGCACCCGCCTCAAACATGGCATCAGCAACGCCCTGCGCGTTATCACAAGGTGTGAATATCACTAATTTATACATACTTACCCCTCCTCTTTAACCGACCCATTTACCCAACTATGTTAATAAAAACTTACATAGGCCCTAACAGTGCTTCATTTCATAGACAAAGCCTTGTTGAAAACGAAAAAATGTTAACACAAAAATGACAGAACAAAGATAGTTCTAAATATAGGTTCAAGGAGGAAATGTATGAGAAAAGGAATTCTAGTGGCCACGATGGTCGCGTTAGCTTCATTAGGTAGCTCAATTGCTTGCGATATGCACGGAGAGAGTGGAATCGTAGAAAACAACAACATGAACATTCCAGTAGGCGTAAAAAACGCAGGAATGACAGAAGCAGAATTTGATTCAGCTATTGATAAAGTTGAAGCAATTTACGCTCCAATTATTTCAGCTAGAGGAAAAACTCTAGAAGTAATCAGAAAGTGGGACGACGGAACAGTTAATGCTTACGCACAACAAGTTGGTAACACTTGGAAAGTTTCAATGTTTGGTGGTCTTGCCAGACACGCAACAATCACAGCTGACGGATTTGCACTAGTTGTATGTCACGAAGTTGGTCACCACATCGGTGGACTTCCTAAGAAGAAATCATGGTGGTCATCATCATGGGCTTCAAACGAAGGTCAAGCTGACTACTTCGGAACAATGAAATGTCTTAGAAAGTATATGGAAAATGACGACAACATCACTATGATGGCAAATGCAACAGTTCCTGCAGTAGTAACTGAAAAGTGTGAGTCAAACTTCCAAAACGCAGCAGACATCGCAATGTGCCAAAGAGGTGCTCTTGCAGGACTTTCTCTAGGAAATCTTTTTAGAGCTCTTAGAAACCTAGATGCTCCACTTAAGTTTGATACACCAGATCCAAAAGTGGTTACAGCAACTAACGACAACCATCCAGCTCCTCAGTGTAGACTTGATACTTACTTTCAAGGATCACTTTGTGAAAAAGATGCTTACACAGACGTTTCTGATTCAGATGCTAACAAAGGTGTTTGTAACAGAGTTGACCAACACCAAGAAGGTATTAGACCTCTTTGTTGGTACAAGCCAGTTGCCACAAACTAATCTTAGTTTTACATTAGCTTAATACGAAGGCCCCTTTTTAGGGGCCTTTTTATATGCCAAAAACTAGGAAGAGCTATGACCGCTTTGTTTACCTTTTTAAAATTTGCCACATTTGGGGTAACCGCCGAAATAGTCTTTACCTCTATTTGCGAGAATATTGAGCTCTACAAGAAAAAGGAAAAGCTCAACTGGTCACTGACAGGACATAGCTACATCTGGATGATCCCTATCTATGGAAGTATATCGTTTTTTGGCCCACTAGTTATTGTCCCACTACAAGAGTACCCCCTCATAGTAAGGCTCCTAATCTTTTCAATAATCATTTTTATTGTGGAATACATCACAGG
The DNA here is from genome assembly GCA_023954635.1 of Bacteriovoracaceae bacterium. Classification (GTDB taxonomy): domain Bacteria; phylum Bdellovibrionota; class Bacteriovoracia; order Bacteriovoracales; family Bacteriovoracaceae; genus M0603. The sequence continues at coordinate 29,552 of JAGSHI010000030.1, read as the reverse complement.
CTGGATAATTCGAAAGATTACAGGAAAGGTACCCTGGCACTACGAAGGACGTTTCGCCATACATAACTTAATAAGGTTAGATTATCTTCCGGTATGGATGCTTTTTTCAGGCATCGTAGAATATTTATGGTTTAACTACTGAACCTGAAAAGGTACGCCTATGGCCTTTGGTCTTTTCCCAAAGTAACGACCACCTTGATAGGATTTAAAATAACCTGCAAACTGACTTAAACAACTCACCATTTCACGATGCTCAGAACAAATTCCACTCATAATTTTTTGTACACCTGACTTGTTTTCGACATCAGATAAGGACTGCACCAAAAATTTACTGAAGTCACCACAGTTGCCTATAGAATTACTCGTAACACTTTTATAAATATAACCACCAAGCTTTTTTTCTTCAGACTCAAACTTATCTGTTAAAAGCTGAACAATAATATTGAAGGATGTAAATTTTCCTGGAGCGAGATTCTCTAAAGACGTTTTCTCCATTACTTTTGGGAGATTCTTTTTAAGATCATTTTTACACTTATTCACTCTCCCACTCACCTGTTTTTTCATCTTCCCCATCGCTCTCACTTCTTTTCGAATCTCAGACTTTTCCATTGTTGTCTTAATCGGATACATCCCACCAGCAACAACAGCACCAATGACAACTCCACTGAGACATAATTTATCGCAAAAGAAATCTGCATGAGCAGGAGTTATAAGAGTGTCTAGAAAAGAAGTTTTCTTAAATTTATGCTTACGTAAAAACCTCTCGAAATGGATTACCATCTCTCGTACATCATGCATTCCCTTATAAGAAAAAACATGTTTCCCCATTCGAAATTGTCTTTGAAAGGCATCGAGAGAATTAAAATGTAATGTCTTTTTCCGCCACGTAAAAAAGTATCTTCCTTCTTCATACTTAATCTCAGGAAAACTTCTAACACTCGAGGCCTTTAAAAGGTTAAACATGATCTCATGCTCTGACTTAGGAAAGATTTTAGAGACAATTTTTTTAGGTTTGATCCTCATCATATTGAATCTAAAAATAGTTTCTTCAACCTCTGTCGCAAAGTTTTTAGAAAAGTGGTCAACCAACCACTTCGCCCTATTCACTCTTTTGCGCTTTATTTTGCCTTTAACGCTTTCCACGACTTTGTCTGGCGACATGTCACGATCATCATTTTCACCAAGCTGAGCAAAGCTTTGAGCGCTTAGAATAAGTGATAAGAGAAGTATTATGGGTTTCATATCTAACCATTCGGAAGTACTTAGATATGGCCTAAATTGAAATAAAAAAGGCCTCCTAAAGAGGAGGCCTTTTCCAATATGAAAGAGAAAATTCTATTTTTTCTTAGATTTTGGAGCTGCTTTAGGGGCTTCCGGAGAATTTACACTAAATAGCTCAACTTCAAATACAAGAGTAGCGCCACCAGGTATTTTCGGAGGTGCACCATGATCACCATAAGCTAACTCAGAAGGAATAACCAATTTGATTTTCCCACCTGGTTGAAGTAACTGAAGACCTTCAGTCCAACCCTTGATAACTCTATTAAGTGGAAATTTAACTTTCTTCCCTCTTTCTTTTGATGAATCAAATACTGTCCCATCAATAAGAGTTCCGTGATAGTGAACTTCAACTATATCTGTCGGCTTTGGATTAGCACCTTTACCTTGTGAAATGACTTTGTAAGCAAGTCCAGATGCTGTCTTACTGGCACCTTCTTTCTTTACAAAGTTCTCAATAAAGTCTTTTCCCTTACCTTTGAACTTATCAGTATTCTTAGACATTCTACCTTTGAATAGGGCCTGAACTTTAGACTGATACTCTCTGTAATTGATTTGAGTTTTCTGATTTGTTGCTTTGTCTCTCAACCCAGCAACAAGTGCATTAACTTCATGTTCTGTAAGGTTTAAATTTGAAAGTCTATCTCCAAACATCGCCCCAACAGCATAAAAGGTTTTATCATCTTCAGTTTTAAGATCAACTTTCTGATTACTTCCCCCACCCTTATTACAAGAAAAGAGTAGTACCGAGCAAAAAGCAAGAGCTACAAGTTTTTTCATTAATCATCCTCAGTTAAAAAAAAATAGTACACATAATAATTTACGGGAACACCCCGATAATTTCAACTTTTAGTTCTTAGGATCAAGACTTTTCAATCTCTTATTGATTTTTTTATCTAGATCCATTCCCCCTTGATAATCGTACAAGGCCTGCTCCCAATCGCCATACATTGGATTTGGAAGGACAATAAATTTACGTCCAAATTCTCGACGAAACTTGTCAGCTATCTTCTTTCTATCAGCTGTTCCTTTGTGTTCAAATGCCTCAGTAAAATCGGCCAAGGTATCACCCATAAGAAGTACGATCCTATGATTTTCGAGAACTTTGTTCCTTCTCTCTGTTTTACTGTTCCCTTTGGTACGTAACATCAGGTTAGATCTTTTTACAGGAAAGCCTAGATTCTTCAGATTCAGAAGTGTCGCTTCAAACCCACCAATTTTTCTATTGGTAATATAGAAAACTTCAACACCTTTACTTGCAGCATAGGAAAGAAAATCGACTGCTCCTGGAACAGCATCGGCCTTTGCCTCTTCTATCCATTCACTCCAATTTTTAGAGTTATAACTTTCATTTCTAAAAATGTTTCTGGCTTGATAAGGGCTATTATCGATAACTGTTTCATCAGCATCGACTACGACTGCTCTTTTCTTTTTAGATTTATTGTATTTAAGGTCGTGATCAAGTCTAAGACGAGCAATATTGTACGCCTGATAAGTAAGTGCTCTTACCTCTGCTGCATTTTGCATCCAAAGTGTCGAGGCCATTAAGTACTCTTGCGTATTATCGTGTTTAACTTTGTAATTGGCACAACCTTGGGCCAATAAAGTGATAAGAAGAAAACTAAATATTGTTTTCACCATTGCTCCTAATATTTTTAAAACCCAGCATCATCTAATGCTTCGTTTGCTAATTGATCACATCTTTCATTTTGAGGGTGTCCAGCGTGACCTTTAACCCATTCGTATTGAATATCTTTAAATTTAGTCGAAACTTGATCGAGTTGTTGCCAAAGTTCCACATTTTCAGGCGGTTTATTGTCAGACTTTTTCCAGCCTCTTTTTTTCCAACCATGTCTCCACGTCTTCATGCCTTCAACAACATATTTAGAGTCACTAAAGAGAAAAAGCTTCTCAATCGACTCTCCCTTCTCTTGTGCATAAAAAAGAACACTATTCATCGCCTGAAGAGCACCTTCCATTTCCATTCGATTATTTGTGCTTGGAACATCAACACCTGAACTTTCAAAAATGATTTCACCTTTAGAATCTTGCCCAACAGCACCCCAGGAGCCAGGACCAGGATTTCCTCGACAGGCCCCATCAGAAAAGACTGCAAAGTATCCTTCTTTACCTGCGATCTGCGCAGGCACTTCCATATCACCAGGAGTATTCGCCATATCTTCTTCCCAATCATCTTTGGAAACAATTTTCTCATGTAAAACGGCAATGGCCTTTACAACATCTTTGTCATCATCAAAATGTTCTAAGATTTGAGTTAATGTATGGAGATATCTTTTTTTACTCATATGATTTTTAAAAACTTCCTTTTACCAACTTTGATAACTTTTCCCTTATGAGAGTCATCAAGTTTAACTTCGGGATCAGAAAACTTGTCACCATCGACAACTCCGACAGCTTTTTGTTTTACAAGTCTTCGCCCTTCACCCTTACTACCAAGAAGACCAGCGTCAACTAAAATAGATATCAATTGCGAAGGTTCACTTAATTCAAACTCTGGAATATCGTCAGGGATTTCTTTTTTCTTAAATACATTTTCAAATTGCTCACGCATTTCTTTACCGGACTGATCACCATGGAAGAAACTAACAATCCGAGAAGCTAATTCTTTTTTAGCTTCATTTGGATGATGGCTTCCATCTTCAATTCCAGTTTTTAAAGTTTGAAAATCTTTTTCGCCGATATCTGTTAAGTACTGGTACCACTCAATCATTAGATTATCGGGAATACTCATAACCTTTCCAAACTTGTCGAAAGGCTCATCTAAAATACCTATGTAATTATTTAGCGACTTACTCATTTTCTGAGTTCCACATGTTCCAGTAATAATTGGAAGCAACATCGCCACCTGAGGTCTTAACCCCGAGTTTTTTTGGTAGTCTCTTCCCATCAAAACATTAAAACGTTGATCTGATCCACCAAGTTCAACATCGGCCTTGATAAAAACGGAATCAATCCCTTGTAATACAGGGTAGAAAAGTTCATGAAGTCCGAGAGGGAAACCTTTTTCGAGTCTATCTCTAAAAGTTTCATGACCTAAAAGCTTTGCGGCCGTCGTTTGACCCGCCCAAGAAAGAACATCTCTCAATGTGACATCTTCAAACCATTCTGTTTGATGACAAACTTCAGTTTTATCAGGATCTACTACTGTGTAAACTTGGTCCATGTACTTTCTGGCATTAAGTTTAATAGTATCGGGATCAAGAGCTGGCCTCGATTCATTTTTCCCAGAGGGATCACCAATAGAAGCAGTGTAGTCTCCAATAATGACGACTCCAACATGACCTAAATCTTGAAACTGTCGCATCTTACGGTAAGGAACTAGGTGACCTAAGTGAACATCAGCTCCTGTCGGATCAATGCCACACTTAATTCGAAGAGGAGTGTCTGTAGAAATAGAATGCCTAAGCATTTTCACAAACTCATCTTCAGGGGTAATCTCAGTTACACCAAATTTTAAATATTCCAGTTGCTTTTGAACTTCTTTTTCAACAGCAGGGTCCAACTGATTGACCTGTTCTTTACTCATCTTTAACACCTTAATTTTATAAGACTGAAAAGGAAGTTTAAATTCTAACTTACCGTATTTTAAATGAACACCATAAAGCTTTATACGCAACGCGAAAGAGTAATACTTTTCTTTGCTCCAAGTTCATAAAGTGTTAAAACGCCAACCTAGGAAAACACACGAGGTATAAATTTAATGGAATTTAGCATTAAGGTGTACAAGGAATATTTTAACTTCGCCTGTTCACACTTTCTGATTTTTGAAGATGGGTCACGTGAACCCCTGCATGGCCATAACTACCGAGTCAAAGTCAAAGGCGATAGCCCAAAACTGACTGCTGATATGGTTTTCGACTTTCTCGATATAAAACCCATCGTTAGAGAAGTTTGCGACTCACTCGACCATAAAGTCCTTATTCCGGGTGAAAACCTAAAGCTTGAAACCCAGTTAACAGACACCAATATCAATTTAAAAACCCCAGATGGATCAACTTTTAGTTTCCCTAAACAAGACGTATTGATTCTCCCTATTCAAAACACCAGTGCCGAGAGGCTTGCAATCTTCATAGGCCATGAAATAAAATCAATAGTTAAGAAACGATTCGATTTCCAGTTTTCAAGTCTGGAAATTGAAGTAGAAGAAACTCCGGGTCAGTCCGCAGTTCATTTATTCAAGGGAGATACTCTTTGAATTTTATCGACTTGAAATCGGGACATTCTGTTGAAGGTGATGAGATCAAGGCTTATCGAAGTGATCTCAAAGCTTCTAAGTATGCTTACCTCATAGCGGGAGTCCATGGGGACGAGGTCGAAGGAGTCTTCGTCCTTTCAAAACTTTTCGAGTGGCTTAAGGCCGAAGATGATATTGAAGTTCCTTTAATAGTCATCCCCGTTCTTAATGTGGATGGCTACCGCTCGGGAACTCGAGTGAACTCACACGGAGTTGACCTCAATCGAAACTTACCGGCTGCATCTTGGACTAGTGAGGCCCGAGATACCAAATACAACCCTGGCCCAAGTGCATTGTCTGAACCCGAAAATAAATTCCTAGATAAGCTCTTTTCTAAATTTGCCCCAAGTGTGATCATCACCATGCATTCTTGGAAACCGATGCTTAACACAAATGGTGATTGCCAAAAAATTGCTGAGCTTTTAGAAAGGCACAATTCTTACCCCATAGTCCCAGAAATTGAAGGTCATCCTACACCTGGTTCATTAGGTGAGTATGCACCTGAAAAATATAAGAGTCCCGTCCTGACTATGGAATTTCCAGTACTTACAGATGATATCTCTTTAAAAGATATCTGGGATGAGAATCGTGTAGGACTAGAAAATCTTCTTTCATCTGACCTATTAAATTCTCCTGAATAATCAATAACTTATAACTAACTGAAATTTCGATGGTGACCTGTAAATCTTACACCATGCATCATAATTTCACCTTTATAACTCTTCAATTGGTAATATCACATCAAAAATATACTGGACTAAAACCGTTGTCATTATGACACCAAAACTATGGCACTTAAGTTGCAGATATGGGGAACAAACCCCAAAACACCACGAAGGAATATTGGTAATGCAAAGAAAAATCAAGGCATTAGGTCTTCTATTTACACTTTCAATTGGTACCACTCTGGCCAGTGATAGTACTAGTAGTGTCAAAAAGTCTAAAAATTGGTCATTATCAACTTCGGCCACTTTAAACACATCCATGCATCATTTAGATGATGCCGAGAAATCAATTTCATCTGACCTTGGTGTTTCACATAGTTATAAGTTTAAGAATGGAGTGAGAATGTTCACTTCAGTTAGTGGAAATAAGAACCTACAAGGTGAAAGAAAGTGGAACTGGAGTAACTCTGCTGTTGGATTGAGTACAACTCTTGGCCAAAGTGAAGCTGGTAGAGTTGGTGGAACTTTAATTGGTTATATTCCAACTTCAGAGTATTCAAAAAAGTATCAAAAGATGATTACAGGTTTTAAGGCCAGTCCATCTTTTACAATATTTGGAAAAAACTTTGGAATCAATTCCATGAGTATCTCTTATGTTCCAAATGCTGCTCTTTATTTTCATGAGTACACCACGGCCTTAACTGGTGGATCAAACACGCAATACAGTTTAGGTAACGCTCTTTCAGTTAACTATGGTTTTTCAGACCAAGTTAGTATGAATGTTACTGGCTCATACAATAGAAGAGTGACTTATGAAGGTGGAGAGAGAGATTCATTTGGATTTGCTGCTACTGCCGGTTACTCACCAACAGCTCAAACATCATTGTCACTAGGATATGCAAATGGAGGTTCTCCACTTGCGGCCAATGGATCAAATACAGATATAGATATTTTTGATGAGAGAAGTGCAGCAATGTTTTTCTCATTAGGTTACACATTTTAATAACATATTAAAGATATATAGAAACGTAGAAGTAGAGATAAGTTAATTAGGAGAAAAATAATGGCCAAGAAAATGGAAAATCTATTCGCAAGTTCAAAGCTTGCCAAACTTGTACTGATGAGTTTACTCGTAGTCAGTTGTGCTAAGGAACTTCCTGAGAAAGTTTCTGAGGATATAGAAAAAAATGTACACCCAACAACTCTTTTTAAGTCTAGCGTTGTCGTTCAGGCAGTTGGGAACAACTCAATCCAGGCCGTTCAAGCCGATGCTGAAGTTTCAAGCTTTTATGCTTTAAATGAAAAGCAATATAAGAGCATTGAAATGGTTAGTGGTGATGAAAGACTAAAACCTTTCCTAAAAGACTTATCAATCGAATCTGCTAAAGCAGGAGAAAAGTTCAAAGTTAGCTTTAACTTAACTTCAGACTATCTTGTTGCTTTCGTTGAAGCTCAAACAGAACAATCAGAGCATAGTCGCTCAATTACAGTTGGAAATAAAACTCCTATTTTCCAGTACAATATCTCTACATACGGAATACTTGAAAGAGCTGAAAACGACCTTGGTGAAGAAACAAGAACTGTTGTTTTTAGAAGTAGAAGTAAGGCCGGTTCTACTCACGTAAGAATTGATCCAATCATCGAAAATAGAACTCTTGCAGGGCTTAGAGAAGGTGATTACGACGAGAAAAAAGCAGTCTTTAGAAAAACTGCTCTTAATAAGAAAGTTGTTACTCTAAAAGGACTGAAGTCACTTTTCAAAAACAATACTGTTCTTGGAATGACTCCACAAATTAGTGATGATAACTCTCCTCTAAAATTGAAAGTAGTTCGTGACAAAATTTATGTTCAAAAGCCAATTAATAAAAAGAATCTTAATATTCTAGAAAAAGGTGCGCTAACTAAAAATGATCCTAGAATTGAGAAGTGTGGAAAGACAATCGCAAAAAGAGCAGGAATTGAGCTTAAAGATTGTATTCTAAAGCCAGTATTTAGTGCTTCAGCTACACATATCAAATTGAAGCTTAACACTAATGATAATCATCCAATTGCGACTGTTACTTTAGATGATGACATCCATCACACAAAAAGTAAGTTCGTGAAGATCAATCTAGAATCAGCTCTTAAAAAAGATGCGATCGGGCAAGACATTAACTTCACTGATAAAATTATCATCAGTAAAGAAGACCAAGTTGAACTTGAAGGTAAATATCTTTATGTTCCAATGACTATGGGAACTCCTAGAGACGTTGTTATTGCTGCTCCTTTTTATCAAGGTAACGAAAGAGTTGTTAAGCTTCAGTGGGCCGAAGACGGACTTGAAGTAAAAGAGCTAGATAATGAAGATAGATGGAATGATAATCCACTTAATACAAGTCCAGTTTTAAAGATACCTGGTAGCCACAAAGATTACAGATGTAGAACTGATGACAATGGTGAGTGTACTTCAGGAGATGAAGAAAACACTGACCTGACTTGGAGTAAGAGAAGATTCTTTATTCCTAACTTTGAAGGTTTGAAGATTGAACAAACTAACCTTTTAGATATCGCCACACTCGATTCTCCATGTCTTATTAAAGGACGTGCAGAATTAGTTTCTTACGAAGTTGAAAAGGGTGTTATCAATGTTGAACTAAAGAGAAAGTATACGACAGTTCCAAACTGGAGTTCATGTCTTTATGAGCACTATGCAAAAGACCCAGAAGGTTTCTCAGATTTCAAAAACACTGCATTTGAGACATCTTTCTATTACTCTCTTGTGAAGCTTGATGATCTTGCAACAGAAAACTACAAAGCTGTTGACTACCCTATTCATGACCATAGTGAGTTTGGTTTCTTTAAAGATTTCACAATGGCGCTTGGTATCGATAATGATACACAAAGAAAAGAGAAGAAGTACCTTCTTTCAAGATGGAGTCCAGCAGATAATGATGATGCTCCAAGAAAGATCAAGTATTACTTAAGTGATTCATACTTTAAGGCAAGCAACGCTAAAATTCTTGAAGCAACAAAAAATGCTGCAAAAGTAATGAACGATGCTCTTGATCAAGCTGACGCTGGGATTAGAATTGAATTCGATTACCAAGCAAGAGGTAAGAAAGTTGGTGATTTAAGAAACAACATGCTTGTTCTTATCGACGATCCTCTAGCAAATGGACTTTTAGGTTATGCTCCTACAGTAACAAACCCGTACACAGGTGAGATCGTTCAAGGCCACGTTAATATGTATGGTGGAGTACTTACTTCAACTTCAAGATACGTATGGCAATCAATGGTTGATCTTACAACTAACGCTGCTAAGAAGGCCGAAGCTGAAACAGAAGATGAGAAATCTCTTAAGAAAGAAGAGAAAACGTTAAGTGTTTCTGAGCTTAGAAAGCTTCAGCATGAGTCTCCAAAGGTAAAAGAACAATTTAAGAACTTTAAGAAGTTTGTTCAAAACAAGAGAAGACTTGATGAAAATAGCCTTGAGCTAGTTAGAGAAAACTCTCTCTCTGTTAAGAGACAACTAAAAGAAAGACTTAAAAGAAGTTTAAACCCTTCTCAAATCGAAACTCGTCATATGGATGAGTTCGAAAAACAAATGGTTGAAAAAGAAAAGGAACTTCATATGTATGCAACAAACAATGCATACCATGAAGAGTTTCTTCAAATTGCAGGTAGAGTTAAGACTCTTCTTCCTGGAATTCAAGACAACCCAGAGTTCTTTAAGGACGAAAACAAAAAGATCTTAAAAGGCTGGGATGAGTTAACAGAAGCACAACAAAAAGCTGCGATCGATATTATCGTTCCTTTTTCTTATACTTCAACTCTTGTTCACGAGTTTGGACACAACCTTGGTCTTAGACACAACTTTATTGGTTCATTCGATAAGGACAATTTCTACAGTAAAGAAGAAATTGACTCTCTTAATACGAGAACAGGTGCAGGGATCGAAAACCTTCCTACTTACAGTTCAGTTATGGATTATGCGATCTCAACAATGAACGAACTTACAGTATTTGGTAAATACGATATCGCTGCTCTTAGATTTGCATACGCTAGAAAAATTGAAGCTGTTAAAAAAGATGAAGCTGGAAATGTTATTGAAACTAAGCTTGTAGATGTTCCAACAACATTGAGAGCTTTGTACCCACAATTAGAGTCAGAAAGCCTAGCTAAGAAAGACTATAGCTTCTGTACAGATGGAAATGCAGGACTTTCAACTTCGTGTAACCGTTTTGACGAAGGTTCTAGCCTTGTTGAAATTATTGAGCACAAGATCCAAAGATACAAAGATCTTTATAAGTACAGAAACTTCAGAGATGGAAGAAACGACTTTGATGTTTATAAGTACAGTGGTTACTTATTCGCAAGATACAGAGAGTTTAATGCTATTAGAGACGTTTTCGAAGATTGGGAATTCTTCGCTTCTATCTTTAGCGATGACATACTAATTAGTGGTTGTTCACCTCAGCAAACAGCTCAGTTTCCAGTTTGTAAGATGATCAATGACAGAAGAGATGCTGTTAAGATCGCAGGTAATTTCTTTCTTGAAGTCTTGAAGACTCCTGATCACCTTTGTGCTCTTGCTAAGAAAGATGATCCTGATATGAAAACAGTTGAGCTTAAGCCACTTGCCTCACTTTATAACGATGTAAAATTTGATATCAAGTATGTACCACACACTTGTTTCGATAAAGCGATCAAGGACAAAGTTCTTGAAGATGAAATGGTTGTAAAAGGTGAAGCTGGTAAATTTCTTAACGGTTTTAAAGATAACGATGATGAACATATCTACAGTTCAGACAGATATGTGATCGGTACTTGGATCGATAGAGTTATGGCGATGAAATCTCTTTTCCAAAGAGATTCAGGTAGACCAACAAGTGACAGTATCAATAGATCTTATATTGATCACACTGAACTTGCTCCTGAGATCTTTGCAGTACTTGGACATATTGGTTCAGGGGTTCCACTTCAAAATGGAGTTAAATTTAAGAAAGAAGATGGACAGCAATACGAAGAGGCATACTCTATAGATCTTGATTACAAGATCCTTGATATGTCAGGTCCACAGTGGATGTACAACTATTTAGGTCTTTCCCTAAGTGGAACTGATCACCTGAACAAAGTTCTTCTTTCAATGGCAGCAAGACAAGGTCTTACTGATCATGTTGATATGAAAAAAGAAGCCAGAAAGCTTGTGAATACTTTTACAGTAAGAAAGAAAGACAGAGACAATCCATTTGAAGGCGAAGGGATAGTGTCAACTATGATTGATGATGTTCTTTACGGTGCAACTGAAGATAACCTACTTGCATTCACTATGCTTGAAGGAATGGATAGCTTAGAGTTTTTAAAGAAACTTGGAAAAGAAACTGTTCTTAAGGTTCTTAAGTGGAGAATTAATCCGCCTATGCCAAGTGATCTTTCTGAAGAGCAACAAGCTGCTTGGAGTATTCCAGATGGTCTTGCTGGTCAGATACTAGGTTTACCTGCTAATGATCCTCAGTTCACAGAAGAGTTCTTTACACAAGCTCTTGGTGGCGACGCTGAGATGGGAAAAAAGGCCTTCCTAGTCTATATGATGGGTCAAGCTAAGTATGATCAAGTAATCGCTCTTAAAGAAGCTGCTACAAAAGTACCACCAGTAGAAGCGACTGAAGATGAAAAGAAACTTTACGATATCTCAATGGGAGTTTTATCTAACTTTCTTGGAGATGTGCTTACAGACAAAAAGGTAGAAGAGTATAAGTTGCTACTTGAAATTCTTCCTACAAACATTCAATCAATCTAATCAAAATGAAAAAGGCCAGATCGAGTTATTCGATCTGGCCTTTTTTTATTCTTTAAATTAAGTCTTAAGCTTTATTAAATTTAATAACCTCAACAGGACATGCCTCAGCTGCTTCGGTAATTCTTAAACCGTCATCCATAGGTGCTCCAGGACGAATAATACAGGTATCAGAAGTTACTTCAAAAACCTCAGGAAAAATATCTTCACAGGCATCACAAACAATACACCCAGGCTCAATCCAAACTTTAGAGACACTAAAGTTTTCAACGGCTGCACCAGCAGGAGCAGCTCCTGAAGCAAACTCTCCAGCAAACTCAGGATTAGAAGCAATTCTTAACTTCTTTTCTTTCGTAAGTGGAAGAGGATCAGCTATAAAAGATTTTGTTACTGTCGTGTAGTAAACTTTCTCTTTTTGAGGACCATTTTCAAGCATCCACTTTTCAGCAGTCATTTTTGCATCTTCTAATTTAGATTTAAATTGAAATGCTTTCATTTCTTTATGGTGACTAAGACAATCTTTTGAGAATAATGTAATCTCAATTTTTGCTTTATCGAAACCTTCTGCCGAAAGTAATTCGGCATAAGCAGGTCCTAGATCGAGATCAAGAGCGAAGTCGTCAGACTGAACATCAAATTCTTTTGTTACATCTACTTGAGTTGGACTTCCAAATGGATTAAAAAGACGAATTCTAATAGTCGTAATTTTTGCAGGCTCTCTGGCCGCATTCCATGAGAAGGCAAAAGCAAATCCAGTTGGTCCTAAAGCAGAGTTTAGGATTTCAAATTTCTTTTTCCCAAACAAAAAGTAGAAGGCACCAATTAATAAACTAATGATTCCGAGGTGAACGATGAGGCCTACTGTTAAGAGTGAGGCAACTGCTAATGCAATCATGCTGGTATTCAAACGAAGCTCCAAAATGTTTATGATTTCAAGTAATTCCCGACTATTATAGCATGAGAAATCTTTTCATTTCCATGTTAATTTTTTGATTTATGGAGTCATTTTTAGACTTAAGGTGTCTTTAAAGGAAAATTGAAGCAGGAAGTCAAATACTCATCACCTACAGTGGCCAAACCAAGGATTTGCTCATCTTCTGTACAAACCCAAATATAATCACCTTTAGAGGGTAATTGAGAGAACTCGACATTTTCTATTTTTAAGGGGTTTCCATGGGAAAAGGCCTTTAGCTCTTTACCTTTAACGACTAGTGGTTGGACCTCAAAGGCGTTAGTCACTTTGATAAAATCTTCATTTTTGAAGTTATCTTCACCAGGCCATTGCCCACTTTTTAATGCATTTTCAACTTTTAGCGGACCTATACTTTCTCTTTTGAGCTCTACTAAATGTCCTACAGTGTTTAATTTCGTTGCAATGTCCTCAAACAACACTCTGATGTAAGTGCCAGTTGAAACAGTCACTCTAAAAGTCACTTCATCTTTTTCAAATGAGACAAATTCAATGCTATGAATAAATCGCTCTACAGGTGGCTTTTCAATTTTCACCCCTTCTCTTGCCCATTTGTATAAAGGTTTTCCTTCATGCTTAGTGGCAGAAAAGGCAGGAGGACTTTGAAGATACTCTCCTTTAAATTCATCTAAGATATTTTTAATAAAATCAACTTCGAGTTCAGAGATTTCTTTTTCTTCGACTATCTCACCTTCGCAATCTCCAGTGTCAGTTCTTTTACCAAGAAGACCTTTCGCAAGGTAAGTTTTTGGGTACTTTTCGTGAAGCAAATTATTTAACCGACACGCTCCATTTCCTCCAACTAAAAGAACACCTTCAGCAAAAGGATCGAGAGTACCGAAATGGCCTACTTTTTTGACTTTTTTACCAAGGCCCCACTTAACAGCACTTACAACTTTAGTACTTGTTATCCCTTTTGGTTTGTATAAATTTAAAATGAATGGATCTTCAATCGGAATATGGTTTCCCATTTTTCACTTCACTTGAAAGGATATCCTCAATAGATTTTTGAGATTCGTATTGTGAATCGTACTGTAAAACTAAGTTTGGAGTATGGCGTACGTTTAATTTAGTAGATAAGACAGCTCTTAACTTACTACCAATACCATCAATCGCCTTTTTAATATCGCCTCTTTTAGAAGCGTCAAAGGTATCCCAATAGACATTAGCTTCACTTAGATCAGAGTTTAGTTCAACTTTGGTAAAGCTCACAAATTGTAAGCGGGAATCTGAAAACTCAGAACGCAAGGCCTTATTTAATTCATGAAGGATGCGTTCTTCAAATTTTTCTTTTTTGTTGTTCTTATTCCCACTCATCTAATAACTCAATTAAACAGAAGTACTTTCAGACTCAGCAGCAGCTTGGGCCTCAGCGGCTTCTGCTGCAGCTGCAGCTTTAGCAGCAGCGGCTGCGGCAGCTTCACTCTCAGCTTGAGCTTTCATTGCGTCTTCTAGTGTTCGTTTCTTTTCTTCCATTAAGTAGGCCTCAAATACATCTCCGACTTTTACATCGTTATAACCTTCGAGTCCCATACCACATTCGTAACCATTTTTAACTTCTTTAACATCATCCTTAAATCTCTTAAGAGAGTTTAATTTTCCGTCAAACATAATTTTTCCAGATCTAAGTAACCTGATATTACATCCAATAGAAATTCCACCATCAACGACCTGACAACCAGCGATAGTTCCAACTCTCGGTACAGAGAAAGTATCTTTAACTTCAGCACGGCCGATAAACTTCTCTTCGTACTCAGGCTCAAGTAGACCTTCAAGGGCAAGTTTCACATCATTTATAAGTTCATAAATAATGGAATAAGTTTTAATATCAATACCTTTTTGTTCGGCAAGTCTTCTTGAAGTATTCATTGGTCTCATGTTGAATCCAATGATAATTGCACTCGCAGAGTCAGCCAACTGAACATCACTATCAGTAATTGGTCCTACTCCACCGCCAAGAATTTTAATTCCTACTTCATCAGTTCCAAGTGGCTCAAGAGATTGCTTAATCGCTTCAAATGAACCTTGAACATCTGTACGAATAATAAGGTTAAGCATTTTTTGCTCTTCACCCTCTGGAGCTGCATTCGCAAAGAAGTCTTCGAGAGAAACCTTTTTCTTAACTGGTCCACTATCGAGTTTCTTTCTTTCTTCTGCTCTATTTTGAGCAATCTTTTTAGCTTCTCTTTCGTTTTTAACAACATTCATTACATCGCCTGGCTTCGGAGGCTCAGCTAGTCCTAAGATTTGAACTGGCATAGATGGACCGGCCTTTGGAATTTGCTTACCTACGTGATTGGTAAGGCTTCTTGCTCGACCATAAGTCTCTCCAACAACAATATTGTCACCTTTTTTCAAAGTTCCAGTTTCAACTAGAATCGTAGCTACAGGGCCACGTCCTTGCTCAACTTTAGATTCAATAACAATACCTTCGCCTTGCCCTTTAGGGTCAGCTCGTAGTTCAAGAATTTCTGCTTGAAGAGCGACAGCATCAAGAAGTTCATCAATTCCATCGCCTTTTAGTGCAGAAATTGGGCAGAATTGAATATCTCCACCCCAGTCTTCTGCTTGAATTCCGTTCTCTGCAAGTTCTGTTTTTACACGATCAGGATTAGCTTCTTCTTTATCCATCTTGTTAACTGCAACAATCACAGGCTTATTAGCATTCTGACAAAACTTAATTGATTCTTTTGTTTGAGGCATTACACCGTCATCAGCTGCAACAACTAAAATAACGATATCAGTAACATCAGCACCTCTTTGTCTCATAGATGCAAAGGCTGCGTGTCCAGGAGTATCAAGGAAAGTTAGAGTTTTCCCTCCAGCTTCTACACTGTAAGCTCCAATATGCTGTGTAATTCCACCTGCTTCACCATCAACAACTTTTGCATCTCTAATATGGTCAATTAAAGTTGTCTTCCCGTGATCAACGTGACCCATTACAGTTATAATTGGATTACGAAGTGGTAGATTACTTTTTTGATCTTCGCTTAAATCAACTTTTCCGATAACTTCATCTTCATTAAAGGCCTTATCCTCTACTCTATACCCATATAAAGCAGCGATCTGAGAGGCCAATTTAATACCGACATAATCTTCTGATTTAATTAGAAGATTCATCTCTAGCGTTTTATCTCCAAGCTCTTTAACTTTTACACTTAGTTTTTTCGCTAGTTCCTTAATTGTTCCCCCACCGTGGAGGTTAACAATTTTCTTACTATCTTTAACTTCAGTTAGTTCAGTTTCCTTTGAAGGACCTGAATAAATTCTTTTTCTTTTGGCCTGTGTATAAATCGGCCGTCCAGTTGAACTAAGTGCAGCATAGTTCTTTAATTCACTATCAGCTCTTTGTTCAGTAAGTGTTTGAGATTTAGAAACGTTCGCTTTTTTACCTGACATTAATGAAGCTAGGCCACCCATTCTCTTCTTGGTTGAGTCAGCGGACTTTTTCTGATCGTCATCTGAGTCAGATGAAGATTCTCCACCACTCTCAGAGCTAGCTTGTTTTTTAGTTTCATCAACTTCTTTTTTCTCAGGGATAAAGACTGGAGTGAACTTATGAACTTTTTCTCTATAAATATCAGAATCTTTATCTTCTTTAGATGCAGGAGCTTCTTCAGCGACTTCTTGAGCCTCTTCAGCTGGTCGGCTTACAACTCTTAATCCTGAAGAGTCTGTTTCCTCCTCACTCACTTCAGCCGGAGCTGCTTCGGAAGTTACTTCAGTTGCTTCCTCTGTCGCTGGAGTCGACTCTGTTTGTAAGACTTCTGCTTCTGCAGGCTCTTCAACTTTATCTTCTTCACCAGACTTTCGCCTGATTACAGTTTTCTTTCTACGAGTTGTCGTCTTTTTAGGTTTGTCAGTTTCTTCAGCTGAAGCATCATCACCTGAAGCAGACTTAGTATCTGCTTTCTTAGTGACTTTTTTCTTAGCAACTTTCTTTTTCGCTGCTTTTTTCTTCTTAGCCTTCTTCTTAGTCGTTTTAGCTGACTCTTCAGGCTCATCTTTCTTCGCTAAAAGAGTTCTGGCCTTTTCAACGTCTTCGTCTGCTAAAGAGCTCATATGACTCTTTACACTGTCGAATCCATTATTCTTGAGAAATTCTGCAATCTCAAGAGGCTTCATTTCTTCAAATTCTTTAGCCAATTCAAAAATCTTCATAGGCATCTAAAACACTCCAAGAGTTTTATTTATTTAAATAAGTTATTTTATCTTAAAAGCGGCAAGCTCTTCACGTAGCCTTCTTTCCGCTTCAGAAAATTTATTTTGCTCGTCTTCAGGATCTCTACCTTCAGCTGACTTATCAAGAATACCTGTGTAAGCAGGAACAGCTGATGCAGCAACGAGTTCTTCGCCTTCTTCACCAGAGAGGTCAATTTCACCTTTCTCAATCATGTCTGTTGTCTGTGTGATCATTTCTTTAGCTTCATTTTCATCTACTTCAAGAATTTCTGCTAAATCTGCAGGCTCTAAGGCAACGAGGTCACCAATGGCCATGATTCCGTGTTGAACAAGTACTTGTGCTTTAGTGTCTGTAACAACAGGAATTTGAATAAGTGTCCCAACAGCAGCATTGATTTTTTCTTGAAGTTTAGTTTTCGAAATAATGTTAATTCTATAACCAGATAGCATTGCTCCAAGACGAACGTTTTGACCACGTCTCCCAATAGCAAGGCTAAGTTGATCTTCTTCAACAACAACGTCCATTGACTTGTCTTCATGATCGGCCATGATATTCGTAATTTCTGCAGGAGCCAATGCTGACCTTGCAAACATTTCAACATCATCTGACCATTTTACAATATCAATTTTTTCACCCTGAAGTTCATTCACAACATTTTGAACTCTACTTCCTTTCATCCCAACGCAAGCTCCTACAGGATCAATGTCTTTATCAACACTAACAACTGCTATCTTAGCTCTATGTCCAGGCTCTCTAGCCGCAGATTTAATTTCAATTGTTCCATCTTGGATTTCAGGAACTTCAATTTCAAATAATTTAACAAGAAAAAGTGGTGAAGTTCTAGATAGTCTAATTTCTGGACCTCTATTCGTCATTACAACTTCTGATAGATAAGCTTGAATTCTATCGTTTGGATCAAAGCTCTCACCAGGAATAATTTCTCTTCTAGGTAGAATCGCATCAGCATTACCAAGACCTACAATAATATTCCCTCTTTCATATCTTCTAGCGATACCAGTAACAAGTTCACCTTCTCTGTGCTTGTAGTCAGCAAATAGTTTTTCTCTTTCGGCATCTCTAACTTTTTGAAAAATGATTTGACGAGCTGTTTGAACGTCCACTCTTGTAAAGTTAGGGTTTTCAATTCTAATACCGAGTTGGTCACCAATTTCAACTTCTTCATCCAATTCTTTGGCATCTCCAAGAGAGATCTCTAAGATTGAATCTCTTACATCATCAACAACATTTTTATATTGATAAATTTCGATATCATCGTCAGTTTCGTTATATCTTGTTTCGTACTCACCTTGAATTCCATATTTTTTTCTAGCAGTAACAAGAAAGGCCTGCTCAACAGCTTTAATCACGATGTCTTTTTCAATACCACGATCCTTACCCAAAGCTTCGATTACTCTACCTAACTCAGAAAAATTCATATCTGATTCCTTTAACTAGTAATTATCTAGTTCCGTTTCCAGATTGGCCTTTTTTATCCAATCATATTTCATAGTTAATTTTTTATTTTCAATTTCAATACTTATTTCTTCATCAGTAACTTCTAACAATTTCACGATTACCGATTTTGCAGAAAGCTCTTTTTTAGAGAGTTCCAACTCAGGATAAAGGTCACCTAACTTTTTTGTTAAAACTAGTTTAACCTTTTGATCAATCGCAGATTTGAAGTGCTCTAGACTTCTAATCTGTCTATAAAGCCCGGGGCTGGAAACTTCTAGAGTTAACTCAGCTGGCATCCATTCTTCGTTATCTATGAAAGGAGTCATGGCCCGGTCAATTTTTATACAATCATCTAAAACAGCAGTTCCTGTTTCTGGATCTTGAATATAAATTCTTAGTTGGTGTGAACCATGAATATACTCTAAATCATAAAGATCTAAATTTTCCTCATGGACTATTCTCGAGCAAAGCTCAAAAAATTTTTTGTCTACACCTGTTCGTTCTTTATTCAGAACCATTTAACACCTAAAAAAAAAGGGTCGGTATAAACCCAACCCTTCACTGGACTAATCCAGAAAAAGATAAATAAAAAATGATCGTGAGATCGAGTATTTAGATATCAAAGATTGACCTAAATAGCAAAGTTTTTAGCTGTAAACTCTTGAAAACTAGACTATTCAAGGCCTCTCTTCATGAAGAGAGCTGATTTCCCATCTGAATAATATTTGTCTTTGCGATGCACAATATGGAAAGAGTATTTCTCATAGAGCTTAATAGCAGGAAGGTTAGATTCTTCAACTTCTAAGTATTGAAAATTAAACCCAAGAGTTTCAAGTTTTCCAATGGCCTCTTTCATAACCAATGCACCGAGTCCATTTTTTCTAGAGCTGATTGTTATGTGAAGTTTTAGGAGATGGGCCAACTCTTCGGCCTTACTTAACTTCCATAATCCATACCCAATTAAGGATCCTGAAACTAAAATGGCCTGTAGTAGATAATCGCTAGGACCTTGTAAAAATACATCCCAGTCGTTTTTTGTCCAGGCCCTATTAAATTCATCTCTATCCATTTCTACAATAGATGCAATGAGCTCACTTGAATTTGATGTATTCTTTTGAATAAAGACGATTTCGCAGTCTGGGGGATTAGAAGTAGAGGTCATGAGGAATTTTTTTATCGATACTATCAATGAACTGATTAATATCACTTTTTACATTTTTTCGTTCTTGATCAAGAAAACGCTCTCTTAAATAAAACTCAACGAGAACAAGACTTCTCACATCATCAGGCCATTTTTTAAACCCGCCCTTAGTACATCTTCTCTTTTCAATTTTTTTAATGGCAGATTTATCAACACTTAATTTAAACTGACTGCTATAGACTTGAGTTTTGATGAGTTTTACCAACTTTTGAATAAATTTTCTTTTTCCATTTAGAGAACTTCTTCTCATTTTAAATCGAGGGAATTTTGGGTGAGACTTCCTGTCTAATTTTATGGCATCTAGAGATATTGAGTTTTTAATCATACATCTAAACAGTTTTAAATTGCTCATGTACTTATTAAAATCGGAGTAGAGAATAGGATTTTGATCAATTTTCATTACGGCCATGTCTGCAGCAACCAATTTAGGCGCAGTCTCAGAGAAAGCATTAAAAGAGAGTAATGATAATAGAATAGAAAAAATATATAACCGCAAATCCGTTTCCAGTTTTAACCTCAAGCCTTAATTAGACTGGAGAGCTTAATTCCACATTCCCAATGACTTTTTCATTGTTCATTTTACTTTCCATATGGAAACGTATTTTTGCAATCGGGTTAAAAGTGTAACCATCTTTACCTCTGATGATGTACTTTCTCTTAGTTCCCTTGTCATTTTTAGGCTCAATAAGTTTTCTTAAACGACTAACAGAAGTATAGATTAACTTATCGTGGATAAGAGGATTATATTCGTCTTTCCAAATACTTTTCGCCAATTGTTCTTTGTCATAATAAGACCCAGAGTTCTTAGCAAGAAGGAATAAGATCTCAAGGAGAACAAATCTATGTTTAAAATCAATCGTTCCAAGAGTTCGTTCTTTAATCTTTCTGTTTGCTCTATCTAAATAAAGGTCTACAGAACTATCGTTTACGTCTTCAATTTCGTTTTTAAGTAAAGTAGCTAGTCTTTTGAACGTATGAGTATCAATCGACTCTAGGGCCAAATTATAATAAGTTAGTGTCTTATCAAAATTTCCAGCTCTTTTATAAACAGCACCCTTTCCAAGTAAGATATAACCGTAAAGGTTCCAACATTTCTTGTCTTGTAGTGTTCTGTTAGCCTTTGTGAAAAACTCAAGTGCCTTGTCATGAAGATCCATTTCTAAATAAATCTTGGCGCTGAATAAATACATCGCCCCACATAAGTAGTTCTTTCTAATAATTTTTAAAAGTTGGTTAAGTTGATTAAGGAAATCGAGAGCACCATCAAAATCTTTTCGGTTATAACAGTTAATTGCTAGGGCCAATAAAGTTTTTGCTAATAATTCTGGCTCGTTCTCTTCTTTTGATTTCTTATAAGCTATTTCAAAATTATCTCTGGCCTCTTCAAAGTTTCCAGAATAATTCTTTACAATTCCTACGTTATAAAAATACTCACTATTTAGACTTCCAAGAACTGTTGTCAGTTCCTCTACCAAGTCCTCTGCCTCTTTAATGTAAGATTGTGCTTTTTCGTCTTCTAGTTTTTCAGATGCGATTCTAATCAAAAATCCAAGAATTTTAAATATAGAGAAAGTGTCTCTTGGTTTTTCTGTACACTTAATGGCCTTAAGAAAATTCTCTTCAGCCTTATTTAAATCCGCCTTATCGTAATAGATTTTTCCTAACTGGTAGAAAGAACGACCGACCTCATAAGTATTAATAGACTCTGCAGATGGAATAAAGCTTTCGTCCATTTCGAAAAATGCCAAAGAAGGATCCGCCTCTTTAATTGACGGTTGACCGTGGCCCATGACAGTTTGATCCATTGCTAGCTCCCAATCTAGATGTCTTAAGTAGCTAAAAAATTAGCCTCTTTATAGCTTTTCATACCATGTAATCACGCCATTAGTCAAAAATGTAAGAAACATGTATGTAATTTTTAACTAGGCAAAATTAGTGTTTCAAACCTGATTGATTATGTATACAGGGATTGCTAAATTCATTGGACTATAAAGATAGACTACAGAACGTAATATCAATGAGTTACGACAATGGATGCCGTAATTAAATATATTTTGTTTTCAAAAAAGGGAAACCATGGACTCAAAAAATATTCTACTTATCTGCGGAGGCGGTGGCACAGAGCACGAAATCAGCCTTACATCTGCGGCCTTTATACAGGAAAGTCTAAACAAAATCTCCTCAATCCGGCCCTATTATGTAGAGATTTCGAAAGATGGCTCTCGAGTTAATGATAAAGGTGAACAGGTAGAACTTCGAAAAGGTGGTTTTTTATATAATCATCAGACTGAGGAACTCATAACACTTCACTTTGCCATCCCATGTTTTCATGGGCCTCCAGGAGAAACAGGAGAAATCCAATCAGTTTTTGAAATGATGAAGCTTCCTTACCTAGGATCTGGCCCCGAGGCCAGTATGCTTTGTTTCAATAAAGTGAGTACTAAGTTGTGGCTAGATGCCGCCTGTATTCCAAACACTCCTTTTTGTTTTATTAAAGATTTAGAAGAAATCTCAAAGGCTAGTGAGTTTTTGGACAAAGAAAAAGAAGTTTTTGTTAAGGCAAGTTCACAGGGCTCTTCTATAGGTTGCTTCAAAGTTGTTAATGAAGCCGAGTTAAAAGAAGCAGTCACCAAGGCCTTAAAACTCTCACCATATGTCTTAATTGAAAAAAGTATCAAAGGCAGAGAGCTTGAAGTATCAGTTTTCGAACACAATGGAAAAGTTGTAACGAGTCACCCGGGAGAAATACTTTGTCCTGAAAATGATTTTTATAGTTATGAAGAAAAGTACTCTGATAAAAGTCATACTGACACAGTTATGAAGGCTGAAGGATTATCCTCTGAGTTGTTAGAGGAGATTCAAGCTATTTCAATCAAGGCCTTTTCACTTTTTAAATTAAGTCATCTATCAAGAGTTGATTTTTTTCTAAGTGAAAATAAAGAAATTTATCTAAATGAAATAAATACATTTCCAGGAATGACACCTATCTCGATGTTTCCAAAGATGATGGAATCGGGAGGGGTTTCTTTTTCAGAGTTTTTAGAATCAATTATTAAAAATAATGTGAGGTCATAATGTCCGATATAAAGCTAATCGATAATCAAGATGTGGAACATGCTAAAAAAGTTTTAGCAGGGTTTTATGAAAACCAAATGATTCCGGCCGAGAAAAAGACGTATTTAACAGACTTGAAAAGCTCACAAGGAGCTTGGCTTGGAGTTGAAGGTCACGACGGAACTCCTCATCATTTCATGGATGCTGCCAGTCAGATTGCAACACTAGGTCTAGGGTTTAATTCGAGTGTTTTCCATGGTGCTTCACATTTTCTAGAGTCATGGACAAATAATCCAAATGGACCAGAGTTTACTAGAATCCATACTGCCTTTCGAAAGTTTATGAAAAGAAAACTCAATTGGGAAAACATCCATTTGACCTATTGTCATAGTGGAGCGGAAGCCAATGAAATTGCCCTTGGAGAATGCTTTAAGCGAAGAGTACATTCCTCTGCAAAGAAAGTGTTGGCCTTCGAAGGTTCTTTTCATGGTCGAATGTTAATTACATTGGCCTCTACATGGAACCCTTCTAAGAGAGAACCTTTTGAGTGGAAAGGGTTTGAAACTGAATACTGTAAGGCCCCAAGTGATACACAAGGACAAATAAACCTCGAAGCTCCTTCTGACTGGGCAAAAGTCTGGGACGAAGCAACTCTTTCGGAGTTTAAAGTCCCTACAAACTGGGACAAGCAAGACGAGCTTCTTCAAGAAGAAATTAATTGTCTTCTCGATGTGAGAAAAAAGCTACTTACCAATAGCCTATTCGCCGTCATAATTGAGCCAATGCAATGTGAAGGTGGAGACCGTTATCTAACAAGCAGGTTTCATAGTGCACTTATTCTCATGGCCAGAAGTTTTGAAATTCCAGTTATACATGATGAAGTACAAACAGGTTTTCATTTAGGACGTGAATTCTTTTGGCACAAACAGCTAAAAATGAAAGGAGTAAATGATACTCCTCTTGAGCCAGATTACGTAGTCTGTGCAAAGAAGGCACAAGTAGGTATGGTCATTTCACATTCTAAACCTCAAGGCGAGATGGAATTTAATGTTTCAAGTGCAATTAGAGGTTATCTCCATGCTGTTTCTCTTGATCAAAGCCAAGGGAAAATAATTGAGATGGAAAAACAGGCAACAGAGAAATTAAAATCTCTTGTGACTACGTTTGATGAATTCATAGAAAGTCCAAGGTCTAATGGGCTTGCGTTTTCTTTTGATTTTAAAAGCAAAGAAGATGTCGCTTCCTTTATAGCGGAAAGGTTTAACTATGGACTTCTTTTTTACCCAGCTGGAGAGAGAACACTTCGTTTTCGACTAAACCTTGGTTTTAAAAATAATGATTTAAGTTTTTTATTCGATCAACTCCATAGTATTTCAAATAAAGTTTTTAACAAAGTTGAATCACCATTACCGACAACATTTAAGGCTTCTCCTCACCTCTCTCAAGAAGTTTATCAGTGGTCAGAACATATGTTGCTCACTAAATTTCATCACCTTAAAGGAACAGACAATACGAGTAAGGAATGGAACCAATTAAAAGAAATCTTTAGTGAAAAGTATGATTGCGATTTAGTCCGAATTGATCGTTCGAACTTTGATCAGTTTGGTGACAAAATAATGGAACTCCAAAAATGTGTCTATGAGCCAACAAGACAAACAACTCTTGAGACATTTAAAAAGAATGCTGAACATCAAGGAAGCGTTTGCTTAGGCCTCGTTAGAAAAGATGAGCTTTTAGGTATGGCCTTCTCTGGTCCACTTAAGGCAAACCCACTTGAGCGTGGAGTAAGGCAAGATCCTTCTTTTGAGAATGAAGATGTTCTTTATATGATCGATACAACCATATCCCCAGAGCTCCAAGGAAGAGGTCAAGGCCGATTTTTGAAGTACGCTCTTCAAATTATCGCAACTTCTGAAGGTAAAGAAAGAGTTCATGGTAGGAACAGAGATCGTTTAGCCGCTGGAATGCTTTTTATCAACCTAAGTATGGGTGCATATGAGCAAAACTATTTAGAAGAAGATTATCCAGACTTTGAAAAGTATAGAGATGTTTTCTATTACACCTCTCCCCTTCAATGGAAAAAAGAAAGTCTTGATATGTGTTCAGCACTGACCAGTCCTCTAGGACAAACTGGCTTAACTGACTCTATGATTAAAGCTGAGCTACCTTATTTAAATAATAAAGTTTGTTTATCAAACTTTGTGAGTCATAGATTCTTAAAACAAGTTAAAGATATTTTTAGCTTAATGCCAAAAACATTGAGACATGGTTTTACGACAAGTGGCCAATCTGAATGTGTTGATAAGATTGCTAAAACTCTATGGTTTAATGATAAGAAAAAAGCAGGGTTTAAAATGATTTCTTTTAGAGGTCATCATTTTGGGACAGGCTCATTTCTCTCTCGCTCACTCTCTGATGAAAAAGACACTTTCTTCCCTGTTCATCATTATGATCATCCCACAGAGAAAAACTGGAAAGATATAATCGAAAAGCTTGAGAGTGAATTAAAAACAGGTGAAATTTTAGGAGTATGGCTGGAGCCAATTCTTCAGAAATCTTTTAAAAGAGTTCCTAAAGAGTTTATCCATGCTCTGAATTCTCTTTGCGACAAGTATGAATCAAACTTAATTTTAAATGAAACAATTTCATCATTTCATAGATTCGATAGCTCAACATTCTTTGCTTCAGGATCAAATGAGATTTCACCTAGTGCCGTTATGCTTTATATGGGCGGACAAAGTGGAATGGTTTTCGTTAAAGAAGAGAAGTTCTTAGAAAAACCTCTCATGATGATTAGTACATGGGATGGGGATGAGTTTTCTCTTTCTAAGTTTCACACTGCCGCGATGAGTGCTCATTCAAACTCTAAAAAAGTTGTTGATAATTATCATCAATTTGAAATGAAACTCGAGAAAGATTTAAAGAAATACTTAATTCAAGATATTGATATAAAAAATGGATGTGGCTCCTTCAAAGGAAAAATTCCAAACTCTCTTTCGACACACTTTAAATATAAAGACGGAAGATATTTGGTTGCACCAAATTTAAACGATATTGAGATGTACTTAGAAAAAGGAATAGAGCTGTGATCCAATGTAATTTCCCATTTATTGAATATGAAGAAAGTAACAAGAAAGATAATTATATCTCTTGGGGTCTACAACATGGCGAATCCTATGCCGATGCCATTAGAGAACTTGCTGACATTAGAAAAGAGTTAATGTTGTCTAAAAATCCAGATATTAAAAACCATCTCGATCAAATGGCACACGAACAACTTGAGAATACCAGAACATTTGCTCCCCTCATTTGTGAGGAATTAGTTGCGATTGCCAAGGCCTCTAATCTATCTATTGCTGAGATTGTTATCTTAAATAACTACACAGACTTTCGAGACCTTACTCTCCCAGAAGAAGGTTGTTCAACAATTCACGTTCAAAAAGGTGAAAGTATAGTCTCTGGTCAGACTTGGGATATGCACAAAAGCGCAAAAAATTATGTCTGTCTAATCAAAACACCAAAAACAAATGATCAAACTGAATCGTTAGTTTTCTCTCTAGTCGGATGTGTTGGGATGATGGGTTACAACACTGACCGTTGCCTTGTAGGTGTTAACAACATAAATACCGTAAACGCTAAGGCCGGAGTTATTTGGCCAGTTCTCGTGAGACAACTACTTTTAGAAAAAACTCTTTCAGGGATGGAGAATTCTTTAATGAATGCTCCTGTGACCAGTGGCCACAATTATATTTTAAGTTCACCTGAGGGAGGAAGACATTGTGAAGTCACTCCAACTGATCGTGAGACAGTTCTCTCCCTAGATAAAGGCGAAGACGGCGAGATATTTCATACAAATCACTGCCTCGGTCCCAAAGTTAAACTTCACGAAGATACAAGTAGCCTAAGTTCTACGACTCATCTTCGTTTTGATAGTCTTCAAAACAAATCACCAAAAGTAGATTCATATGAGTCCCTTAACGATTTATTGAAAGACCATGAAAACTATCCAAAATCTATTTGTTCTCACTTTGAAAGTGGAGCTCAGGACCCATCATTTACCTGTGGCGGTGGTATTGCTGAGATCACTAACGGAAATAGGACCCATTTTTGGAGAGGTTGTGAAGAGCACGATGATAATTATGTTGGTTATGATTTTGAATTGGTAGATGGAACATTCAAACGGACAAAGTAATGCCAAAAGATTATTTTTACACTTGGACAAAGCAAAACGGCGCTACTCACATAGAGATTGAGTCCTCAGCCGAATGGACTCTTAAAAGTCCTAAAGGTGATTCCATAGCAGACTTAACCTCGATTAGCTTTCAGGCCGGCTTTGGCCTTAGTTGTCCTGAAATTAAGTCAGAAATTCAAAAGCAACTCGATACAATGCCTATAGCTAGCCCTAAGGCCGACTTTACTTTGAAAAGTGATATGTCTAAAAAACTTATTGAATCAACTGGGTTTGAAGGAAAAATCTTTTATACAGTTAGTGGAGCTGAGGCCAATGAAAATGCCCTTAAAATTGTTAGGGAGCAAAGAAATTGTAACACAGTCTGTGCAAGGTCAATTAGTTATCATGGAGCAACTCTAGGAGCGCTTTCTGTCACAGGAGATTGGAGAAACACATCTCATGAGACTGCAGATGACTGGACGTTAAGAATTCCAGAGCCATCTGATGATCCAAATGCGACAAAAACAAGAGAAATTATCGAAAATTATGATCACACCAAAATTGCTGCGATCATTCTAGAGACCTTTACCGGAGGAAATGGAGCCTATAGTGCTCCTGAATCTTACTGGAGAGGAATCCAAAGTATTTGTGATGAATATTCGATCCCACTCATTTTAGATGAAGTTATATGCGGTTTCTACAGAACGGGAGAAATGTATGGTTTCTCTCATTTTGATTTTTTAAGACCAAGTTTTATTACACTCTCAAAAATGATTACTGGAGGATATATTCCCTTTGGTGCTGTTTTTGTTTCAAAGGAATACGCTGACTACTATGATGATAATATTTTATCATGTGGGCTCACAAATTATGCTCACCCACTAGGTCTTGCGGCCATGAAAGGAGTCTTCAACCTCATAGAGAGAGAAGATTTTCATATAACTAGACAAGAAAACGAAAAAACTCTTCATCAATTTTGTAGTGACATTGAAAGCTTAAAAAGTGTCACAGAAACAAGGTGTACAGGACTTCTGGCCGCCATTGATGTGACTTTTCAACCAGATCCTAATGAATTTCTCTCACGAGGAATTTACCTTCTGACTCCTCCAAATAGAGTTCTACTTGGACCAGCATTAAATATGGACCCAGAATACCTCAAAAAGGCACTCTCAATTGTAAAAGAGTACCTACAGGAAAACTCATGAGTAATGGAAAAGTTTTTAAAGGTGCTAGTGAAGCTCTTTTTGATTTTAAATCAGGAATGACTCTTATGAGTGGTGGTTTTGGTCTTTGTGGAATTGCAGAGAACTGTATTGATGCCATTTCTAAGATGGATGTAAAAGATCTTTCAGTTATTTCTAATAATATTGGAAATAGTGGAAGAGGACTCGTTAAAGTTTTAGTTAAAGACCAGATAAAGAAGGCCTTTTGTAGTTATGTTGGTGGAAACCCTGACCTCGAAAAAAGGATGCTCGCAAAAGAAGTTGAAGTCGAACTCATTCCACAAGGAACATTTGCAGAGAGAATTCGAGCTGCAGGAATGGGGATTAGAGCTTTCTATACCCCTACAGGATATGGAACATTAATTGCTGAAGGGAAAGAGGTTAAGGAGTTTGACCGTCCTTGTATTTTAGAGACTGCACTTCATGCTGACTTCGCCATAATAAAGGCCCAAAAAGGTGACCCCTACGGAAACCTCTGGTTCAAAGAAACAGCAAGAAATTTTTCTCCACTCATGGCCATGGCCGCTAAAACTACCGTTGTTGAAGTCGAAGAGCTTGTCGAGCTAGGAGATATACCATCTGAAGATGTACATTTACCTGGTGTCTTTGTTCAACGAATTTTTCAAGGTTCTGATTATAAAAATGATATTGAGTTTTTAAAATTGGAGGATCAATAATGAGCTGGAACAAAGAACAAATGGCCGACAAAGTTATTGAACTCTTCAAAGAAAGTAGCTCAGTAAATTTAGGGATTGGTCTTCCAACCCTAGTTGCCGAAAGAATCGATCCTAAAATGAACATTATGATTCACTCTGAGAATGGAGTGTTTGGAGTTTCGGGAAGACCCACAAAAGAATCAGTTTCCCCGACATTAATCAATGCAGGAAAAGAAACAATAGCGATAGGTTCTGGTGCTTCATTTTTTGATAGCAGTATGAGCTTTGGAATGATTCGTGGAGGCCATATAGACTTTTGTGTACTTGGAGGAATGCAAGTCGACTCAGAAGGTAGCTTAGCGAATTGGATGATCCCAGGTCATAAAGTAACAGGAATGGGTGGAGCTATGGACTTAGTCAATGGTGCTAAGACAGTGATCATTATGATGACTCATTTTTCTAAGAAAGGTGATCCAAAAATTCTTAAGACTTGTACGCTTCCCCTTACAGGAAAATCAGTTGTCGACATTGTTGTAACTGATAAAGGAATCTTTAAACCGGTTAATAATAAAATTGAGATTGTTGAATTAGCTGATGGAATTTTGAAAGAAGATTTGGGGTTAGATTTAATTTTGGCATAAAAAAAGGGGGCCCCTGCAAAGCCC
>JAGSHI010000041.1 GCA_023954635.1 Bacteriovoracaceae bacterium | reverse complement strand
GGTGATCTTTTATCTTTCTCAGGTACCTATAATGAGTACCTAGAATACCTACAAGAAGAAGACCTAAGAAGAGAGAAAGAAATTTCAAAACTCTCAAATATGCATCGAAGAGAAACGGCGTGGATTCGTCGTGGTGTAAGTGCCAGGCGAACAAAGAGTAAAAAACGAATTGATGATTACTCAACATTAAATAGAGAGATTGCAGACCTTAAAGCTCGTGCTCATAAAAAAGTTGAACTTTCTATGAATGCGAGTGGTAGAAAAACAAAAGTCTTGGCCAAGGGTATTGACCTTGGAATGAGTTTTGATGACAACAGTCTCTTTAAAGGTCTTAACTTTGAAGTTCACAAAGGTGACAAAATCGCCCTTCTCGGTCGAAATGGAGTTGGGAAGTCTACTCTCTTAAAAGTATTGATGGGTGAAATTGAGCAGACGTCAGGAAAAGTTGAAAGGGCCCATCAACTAAGTGTTGGTTTCTTTTCTCAAAAGCGAGAAGGTCTTAAACCAGAGCTTACTCCTTGGGAGCTCATTGGAGAAGGCACAGACTATGTCGTTTCCAATACCGGAATGAACAAGCACGTTGCCGGGTATCTTGAAAGTTTTCTTTTTAAATCTGAAGAGCTTAAGCGTCCGATCTCTACTTTTTCAGGTGGAGAAAAAAACCGATTGCAGCTCGCTAAGTTCATGAGAAATTCGCAAGACATTTGGATTTTCGATGAGCCGACCAACGATCTTGATCTCGAAACCATTGGGGTTTTAGAAGAAGAGCTTAAAAACTATAAAGGTGCTCTTATAGTCATTGGTCACGATAGATCATTTATTGATAATGTAACAAATAAATGTTGGCTTATCCACGACCATCAACTTGAAGTCTTTGAGGGAGGTTTCTCTCAAGCAAAGATGTTCATGGATGCTCTCGTTTTAGAGGATAAGTTAAAAGAAGTTCAGGGAAAGCAGAGTCAAAAAGAAACGACTACGGAAAGCAAACCTGAAAAAATGTCTTACAAAGAGAAGATCCGCTACAAAGAGATTGGAAGCGAGATAGAAGAGAAAGAAAAGATTGTTGAATCACTTCAACAAAAATTTGATGGGTTCGATTATTCAAAGATGGATGCACAATCAAAAGAAGATCTTGTCACCCTACAAACCGATTTAGATAAAGAAAAAAATAGCCTTGAGAATCTTTACGAGGAGTGGACTGAACTTGAAGACAAAGTTGAATAATTACTTTTCAAGATCTTCAAGCCCCGTAGAGATCATTTTCATTATAAATAATAAACCCACTTCCTGATCAGTAGAGTCAGGTCCCCTCTCCGATAATTGAAAGATCATATTATCAACACCTTCAACAATGAGTTCCACCTTAATTTGATTTTTCGTATTAATATGAACCCCAACTAAACCATGGAGAAAAAGTAAAATATTAGTCGAAAGTTCAGATTTGATTTCGACCATTTTCTTATGAAACTCTCCCTTTGAAATCTCGTGAGCAACCGCCCTCGCAACAACAATCTCTTGAGTTCTATAGCGGTACAATTCCCGAACAACCCAATCGATCACATCTTCGAGCTCAGACTCATCCGTGGTCTCAAGAAGCCTCCCAAGAACCCTCTTTCCTTGCTCTTCAACAAACGTATCTAGAATCATAGAAGAGATGGCATTCTTATTTGGAAAGTACTGATACAGACTCCCGATTGAGACCCCAGCAGTCTTCGCGATGTGATTTGTCGTAAATTCGTGGCTCCCTTTGGTGTACAAAATATGAGTAGCCGCTTGGATGATGGCCTTCACTGTCTCCTTAGACCGTTTCTGGCTCGCCTCTTTACGGGCACTTACATCACTTTTTGTCATCTTTTCACACCTTTTGAAAGCGAGTAGAAAAATATGAGCAATTGCTCATATTATATATCTTATACTTATTCATGTGAGGATGAAATGAATTACTTATTACGATTATCACCATTCGCTCTATTAGGAGCATGTTGGCTTGGAAACGTCTTAGGCGGGTACCTGATCGCTCTCGGACCTATTGTAGTCTATGGGTTACACCCATTGTTGGATAACCTCATTGGAAACAGAATCAAGAACGATGATGGACCTTCGAGTGTCCAGTTTCTTAATATAACTCTTTATATTCTTCCTTTGTTCATCCTTGGCTTTTTGGTACATGGATTTGTTATTTTTGAAGGACTCTCTTCTTTTTCAGAAAAATTACTTTTGATTGTTTCAATAGGAACCGGAATGGGTGGTCTTGGTATCACTGCGGCCCATGAACTCGTTCATAGACCTGTCGCTTGGCAGAGAGGACTTGGAGTATTCTTACTAGCGTTAGTTAACTACACTTACTTTAGAATAGAGCATGTTCATGGACATCATAAATATGTTTCAACTCCCGAGGATCCAGCCTCTGCACCTTTTGGAATGAACCTGTATGAGTTTCTACCAAAGTCCCTTTTAGGATCAATTAAAAGTGCTAACGATTATGAAAAGAAAAGACTAAAAAGAAGAACTCCTTTAAGGCAAGTTCTAGACAATAGAAACTTCCACTATTTAATTTATGCTATTCTCCTTACAACAATGTCCTTTCTCTTTATGGGCCTACAGGGAATTGCATTTTTCTGGGGTCAATCGATAGTTGCTATTTTTATGCTTGAGACGATTAACTATATTGAGCATTATGGACTTGAAAGAAAGAAACTTCCAAATGGTAACTGGGAGCCAGTTAAAGAATGGCACAGCTGGGATTGTGATTATGCTGTCACTAATTTTTCACTTTATAATATAGGAAAACATAGTAATCACCATGCGAGAGCATCTGTTGAATTTCCTTATTTAGAAAATAAAGAAGAAAATCCAAAACTCTCTTTTGGCTATTCGAGTGCAATAATTTTGGCGATTTTCCCACCACTTTGGAAAAAAATTATGGATCCTGAAGTAATAAAAAGAAGAGAGTTATATTCTAGCTAAAAATTTTGCGATAGAGTCTTTGCCACCAGGTTCTAGTATTAGGATTAATGCGAATGAAGGTATCTTCTTCTGCCTTTATTCGCTTCACAAGTCCTTCACTTTCAAGTCTCGTTAGGGTTAATTCTAATTCATCTAAACTAAAGTTACCTGCAAGTTTTAACTCTTTTTCATCCATATCAAAGATGAGTTGGCCTTTGGTCATGGGTTCAAAAAAGGATAAATGGGACAAAACAAGTTCTGTTGTATCGATCATCAAGCTATTATAGTCAGGCAAGTTTTATTGGCAAAATAAAGTTGAAAAAAATGGCCAAGTCACTGATTCCTCAAGGCCCTTCCAATCACTATTCAACTCACTATAATACAACTCGTTAAAAGGAGATGGTCTTAATGAGGTTTTTTAAAACGACAATTCTTTTATTTTTTTTGATTGCTCTTTCGGCATGTCAAATTGAAGAAAAGATAACACCTCTCGCTGAACCAATAACCCTAGCAGAGCTTCAACGTGAACAACTTTTAATGGAGCTAGAAAATCAAGGTCAGGCTCCACTTGATGATTCGACATTAACAAGTATTGAGTACGGTGAAGATGACGTCTTTTACCTTAAAGTAAAATATAACATTAGTGATATTGATGTCTTCAGAGAAGCTGAGATCCCAAATCAATTTGAAGAATTAGCAGATTCATTTTTGGGACTTATGACAAGAGTTGTCCTAGGAGTGAGTGGTCCCCAAGATGTAGACCTAGATGAATTTGTTTTACAAATTCCCGATTTAGAAATTGACCGCTCTATTGTTAAGTCTATTCGCATACATAAAATATTTTTAAAGTATTCTGATGAGCTAGATGCAGGAAGTGATTTCTTAGCAGATTTTTCATTCATTAATAGCTTAGATTTAGCACAAACAGTAAATATTCCAGGCATTGGCAATGTCGATGATATTCTTTTTAGCTATAGAAAAATGCACAACCACTGTCTCTATAAATGTTTGCTCTTTGAGATACACAACGACAACTTACTGACACTGATCAATTCTAAAAAAGACTTAAGGCTTAGACCTTTTCTTTCAGTAAGTAGCTTACCTGCAGTAACAGATCTCAAAATAGAAGGACAAGTAGAATTACAAATAGGACTTAAATTGCCACTTTAAAAAAACATACGAACTTCAAAATCATATCTCTCATATTTTGGGGTATTCTCTCCCCCCAATATCGTTTGGGCCGCGATATTGAGATCTATTGGAGCAATAAACTTTTTCTTCTTAAATAAACTCACGGTAGAGAAATTAAAGTTCAATCGCAGTGAGTGACTTTGAAAACTTGTTTCCTTTTCAAGGATATAGTCAGCATCAGAAAAAGAACTCTTGAAATCATCTTTTGTTTTATATTCCCACGAATAGAGCAAAGATGTGGTCCATTCATCATTTATATGAGTATTACCTTGGAGGTTCATCAAAAGTTTATTACCTCGCTTAATACTTGCATTCCCCTTCCTAGAAGTAATTGGGAATGATTCGGAATCAGGTAGCCGAATATTTTTTTCATATTTAAATTGATAAGTATAACGAAACCAAGAGTCTAGGCTGAATAGTTGATAAGGCCTAAAACCAAACCCCGCTTCATAAAAAATATCCCATTGACCATCTCCAAAGTTGATATCTTGAAGGATATCTTCATTGTCTTCTTTTCCAGTCGGTGCAATGACCCCAAAACTCATCATAGCTCCAAAATTTTTTATTTTATAAAAGTTCCACATAGTCCCGAGTTCTAAATCTCCAAAGCCAGTTGCTTCCCACTTCCCTAGAGGTTGGTAATCATAATAATTAACAAATAGATTTTGAACTATTCTAACGTCTATGTCGGGAAGGCCTTCGAGAAGAATTGAAGAACCAACATTTTTTCTCCCTTTTTCTGTTCTCGCTAAATTGAGATCAACAACAGCTTTATAAAAAGGAATAAAACCATAAATAGTAAAAGTATCAGTAATACCCCAGCCTCCTCCAAACGCATGTACTTCAACATTTGAGGTAGCGGCACCTTCAAAGGTTCCAAAACTAAAAGAGTCATAATCTGATTGAGATAATCCATTAAGGTAAGTATCTACAGTTCCATTTAAACCTTTAATAACATCAGCATTTATCTGTGCATTAATATTATAGGCCTCGAAACTTCCTGCACTATTATAACTTCCAGAAACCGTATTCGTTTTTATAAAACGATAGGTAAAGTTACGCACACCTTTTGGTAGCGTTGAATAATAAGCGGCCTCTATTGAGGGTGAGATGATAAATAGAAAAAAAAAGAGAAGCTTCATGTTTGTGATTATAATGAAACGATATAAAAAAGAGAAACTATTCACATTCTGTGAAACACTATTATCCGCTTTTTCACTCAAAGTTAAATAATATTGGAATTATGGTGCCTTTTTGGCCCTTATTTAGCTCAAGTCTTCGAAAACATGTTTTACTTCTGGTTCAAACAAAAATGAATTCACTAGTTAAAGAATGGGACATAATAAAAAAAGAAATCTATTCTAAGCTCATCTCAAATCACTCCCAAGGATTTGAGTTGCCTATATGAGGTTCAAGAAAATACTCTCCCCAGAGCATTGGCGGCTTGAACCAAAGAAAGCCCTTCTCCTCTCTCCCAAGTATAGAAGGGCTTTTTTTATAAAACCGACTTTATTTCATTATATTTAGGTAGGACTACTCTCTGATTTTTTTTCTGAGAAAAAATGAGAAACTCTTCGAGGTCCACACCCCACAAGAGACTCATGTCTTTTTCATCTTTACCAAGAAAAAAGTTATCGTGATGGATAGGAACAACGAGTTCGACTTTCTTAGCTTGTTCAATAATTCCTGTGTAGAGAGACTCAGAACTTTTTCTATTCGCAATACCTTGAAAAAGAACTTTTAAGGTTTTTCCTTTAAGAAGTTTTTTAATCTTATCTGACGTTCTCGATGCTTGATGAACAAAGATATCACCATCTGGATGACTCACATAGAAACTAAAACTTCCTCCCATCAGGTAATCAGATAAAGAGGGCTTATCTTGAAGAGGTTTATCAATTTCACCTCCAAGGTACTCATAGAGGTCTAATATCTTCCCATGCTTTGAGTCGACAATTGTTACAGTAAAGTCTCCGAACTTAAAACTGTCCTCATTCTTTATGAGAACTATGCTGTCGTCTCTAACCTTGTGAGAAAGGGCCAAGAATCCTGTTGTTTTTGAACCATGAATAACCCCTCCGACATTTTTATGAACGACATGCATATCGAGAGCATGATCGAAGTGTGAGTGGCCGATGAAAATTCCATCAATTTTTTTAATTCCTATTGAATCGAGTTCTTTTTTAACCATCTTTTCGTCAATGTCGTAATTTAGTCCCAATAAGATTTCAGGTATTGAAGGTCTAGAGAAAACAGGGTCAAAGAAAAGGGAGTTTTTACCGTCGGTTAGATAGACGCCAGCGATTCCAGTCCAAGCATATCTCAGTTCTGCTTGTACATTTAAGGATAACACCAAAAAAAATAGCACATGTATTAATTTAATCATGTGCTATTTTGGCATTTTTAATTTCAAATTGAATAGTATTTTTTAGAATAGCATTCCAAAAGAAGCTGATCTCCAGTCAGAACCAAAGTCACCTCTTACAAAGAAATCTTTCATCATTGGCTTAATCACTGTTAGTCCAAGAATAAATTTATTTTCTTTTTGGTTTTCAATATAGTCTTTTTGTCTTTGAAGTCTTGTTTGATCAACCCAGTAACCATTTTTGTTCTCACCAAGACCTGGGGAATCAACTAAAGTTGCTTGATAACCAAGATATGGTTGTAAGCTTATATTGTATACAGGAGTGAGATAATTGTATTTAAACCTAGCAGCTAGAGTTTCATAGGTAACATCAATTCCAGGAGCAGGAACATTTGAAGCAACTCTTCTAGCATATGAACCTTCGACCCATAAGTTATCCATCGCCTGCCAACCTAACATCAGCGTTGGAGCAAGATAATTAATATCTTTCTGTCCTCTATAGTTATAAATATCTGTTGGAGAAGTTTGTCCCTTAATAGTAGAGACACCAGTTCCAACTATAAAGTCCTGAGGTATGGCCCTATTATTAGTTTTTCTAAAGAAAGCATTAAGATCACCAAGAAGTTGCTGCTCTTGTTTCTGCGGAGCTGGATTTGTATAAATCACTGCCTTTTTTCTTTTTGGAGCACTTCTTCTAAGTGACGTTCTGTCAGAAATTTTTCCACCAAGCTTTTTGTTAATGATTTGATTGTTTCTTTCAATGATACTTTGTAAGCGTCTATTTTGGTTTCTTAAGTCTTGAACGATTGTAGTCGACCACGCTGTAGATGTGATGAGAGCTGCAATCAATGCAATAAATCGAATCTTCATGATTCCTCCTTTTTACCTTGTGAAAATGGTAACAGACCAAAAATCGATTAAGCAAAAGAGGTGGTGATGAGGGCTAACAGACTAATATTAAAGAGCTTTTCATGATTTCTGATAGATTATTTAAGAATAAAAACAGCCTATCTATCTAATATTACAAGAGAAGTTCCGCCAAAATGATCTATCTACCTGAAATAAGGTGATTAAGGGATTTTTTTACGGCAAGTAGGGCCTAATTTGCTCAAAGAAGACAGAAGCACCTTTTTTGCTGAGGTGAATTCGATCTCCTACATAGTGATCTCGATTAAGTAAGAATGTACGCATGTTTTCTTCATTCATCCCTTGAACTATTTCACAACGGGACCCAATGGCATTAATAAAGTGCTTTTCTGTTTCTAATCTCAATTCATTTTTTTCTTTTAGTTCATGGTAATAAGGAGGTGAAGTGATAAACACACAGTCTGTACTTCCAATTTCAGAAAGTAATTGTTCAACTTTCTTTTTAATATAGTTTCCATTAAACCCCATTGAGTTTCCAAGGAATTGAAAGACCACAAGATCAGGGTTTACTTTATTTATATGATGAAATGCTGAGAGATTCTTATCTCCAGAACAAATCTTTTCTTTTAACGGAATATTAAATTGATTATTGTAACGACCTTTCCTTTCACAAATCCATTTTCCATTTTTACTTGTACCAGGATCTCCCCAATGTCTTGGCGAACTTGAACTAATTCCATAAACATGAATATTTTTTTCTTCAAACTTTTCTTTAAAATGATTGAAAGCAAAACGTCCTAAATGCCCAGCACTTTGAGAGTCGCCAATATAAAGAACTGACTTATAGCTTGCAGCAGGAGTTCGATCTTGAGTCGAACAAGAAAAACAGACAAAAAGGCTCAGAAGTATAATATATTTCATGCTTTCTCTTCGGTAGAAATCCAACATTCTATAAGTGATGGGATAAAAAAGAAATGACCCAAGAATTCGGTCCAAGGCAAGATCTCTCCATTCCAATATGAAGTATAACAAGTGAAAGACAGGAAGCCGTAAAGAACTCCAAATCTTAAGTTAAGTAAAATGGCAGGAATAATAAACCAAATCGCATACCAAGCATTATAAACTGGTGAAAAGAAGATGAGGCCAGCAAAGAAGAGATAAGTCGTTGTCCAAAAAAGCCTATTCGTTAGGACAAACCCTTTTAGATAATATTTTCTCAAGCTCCATATTCCAAGAATCGCAACAAAAACAAGAAATAGTGAAATACTTATTTGTCGGGCCTGATGATCGAATAACCCTAGCCCTCTCCACATAATTGAGTAAAACCCAGGATTCCAAACCCACTTTCCAGAAAAGGCTTCAAATCCTCCGACTCCCCCATGGACAGACAGCGCCCAATAAAAAAGAGGAAAAGAAAGAAGTAAAAATATCAAGGTTAACCAGTACAAAGGTTTTGATTTATGAGAATTGAAAAATTTTAAAGCCAAAGGGTAAACGAAAAAGACTCCAATAACCTTTGAAAAAATACTCATAAAAATGAGCCCTGCACTTTTTATAAAAGACATCTTCTTATTTAACAAAAAGAGTAAAACCCAAGAGAAAGCAAATAGATCGACATGAATAGACTGAATGAATTCTTTTTGGAGAAAAGGAAATATTAAAAATATCAACCAGCTGTTCCCTGTTAGGGATTCAAGCTTTCTAAGAAGAAAGAAGACCAATACAGAATTTAGAACCATCAGAAAGACTAAACCTACTCGATGGAATTCAGACAGCACTCCACCTAGACCAAACCACACGAGTGAAACAGGAGGATAAACGGTTGTGAGTTCAGGAAAACCTATCTTATCTCTTGCATCATATTGAATGTGATCTAAAGTGTTCGATTTAGGAGGATGAACATAGGGATTTTCGCTACTTAATATGGCCCTCCCTTCCCAAAGGTATCGATAATGATCATTCTCAAAAATGGGCTGAGTGAATAAGATTGTAACAACTCCCATCAAATAAACACTTATACTTAAAGGCTTTGGATTAATTTTATTAAGTTTCCAAAGACCGAAAACAAAAACGAGGTAAATTAGGTTAAATATCAAATAGTATTGACTGTTTTCTTTTGCTGGATCAGCTTTAAATACGAGAAGAGAAATGATAGTCAATATCATTGATGATAAAAGCCAAAGTATATTCGAAGAAGAGATATTTCTCATCTCGATATAGTAAAGGAAGAGATTAAGAATATGAATGACAAAAAGTGCGTAGTTGTTATTCCGGCCTATAATGAAGAAAATTCAATTGAATTCGTCCTCAAAAATATCCCAAAAGACATAGTTAGTGATGTCATCGTTGTTAATAATAACTCCACAGATAATACTCCTCATATTGCGAAGACAAACGGAGCGATTGTAATAGACGAAATAAGAAGAGGTTATGGCCAAGCCTGTTTAACAGGTATTGAAAGAGCTTTTGAACTTTCCCCTGATATTATTGCGTTTTTAGATGCTGACTTCTCAGACAATCCCGAAGATTTAAGAGCTCTTATCAATGAGTTAAATAAGGGATGCGATCTTGTCATAGGAAGCCGAGTCTTAGGAGGAGCTGAGAATGGAGCATTACTCCCTCAAGCAATTTTTGGAAATTGGCTAGCTACAAGATTGATGAGGTGGTTCTTTGGGGGATACCCCTTTACAGACTTAGGACCCTTTAGAGTCATAAGAGCTGACGCTCTCAAGCACCTTAAAATGAATGATCGCGATTTTGGCTGGACTGTTGAAATGCAAGCCAAAGCTCTTATCTCTAAAATGAGCTGCAGTGAAATTTCAGTTCACTACAAAAAGAGAATCGGTATTTCTAAAATAACGGGAACATTAAAAGGTACTTTTTTAGCTGGATATAAAATTTTGGGAACAATTGGTTATCTTTATCTCAAAAATATTTTTAATCCTATTCCGATCTTTAAAAGTAAAATCACATAAGATATCAAAGACATTCCAAATTAACCCAATTGATAAGATCTTTTTGTTCACTTAAAAAACCTTGGACATCAAGACTTTTATATCTTTTCAAGTCATCAGATTCATCTATATCAAATGACTCCTCCAATAAGTTAACCTTTGAATCTTTTTTAATTTGATTTATCAACTGCTTTGAAGTTGAGTTAGTACTATATTCAACATTCGTCCACGCCTCAGAAGGAATCTCTGATGATCCTCCAAAAAGATAAAAACCACCATCAATAGTCTTTCCTAAAAAAAAGTTTGTTGGATCACTTGTGATTTTCTCTAATGCATTTTTAAATAAATCTGGGGAGAGGTGGGGAGAATCTCCCCCTAAAAAAACAACACTTTGATAATTCTTTTTAAGCTCTTGCCAGCTTTTATTTAATCTATCTCCAAGGTTGCCTTCGCCTTGAAAAATTCGTTCAAAACCAGCCCACATAAGGTGATCCATCCCTTCCATTTCAGCAATTGAGAAGTATGGAGTTATTTTAACATTTGGAATTTGAACTGATTTTATAAGAGCTTGAGTCGCTATGATAGATTTTTTATAAAAAAGAAGGGCCTTCTCTGACCCTATCCCCTTTGCAAGCCTTGTTTTAAGAGGACTGATCCCAGGTGTTTTTACAAATATCGCGATAGCAAGATTTTGTTTCATTTCATAATTCGAAAGTTGATATTACCGCCCTATGATCAGAAAGTTGTTTACCTTTGTAAAGTTTGTCCTTAAATACGACCATTGATTTTTCAACTTTTAGATCTGGTGTAACAAATACGTAGTCAATTCTCTTTCCACTTGAACTCGTTGATCCTCTTAACTCATCATCTGGTAGATTTGGGTTATCCAAAACATATTCCTGGTGCGAGTCATTGAGAGAAAGTTCGTTTGTAAACATCTCATGTAAAAAGCTTGAGTCTGGAAAATTAAAGTCTCCCAAAAAGATTGCCTTTCGCCCTGTAGAGTTTTCTTTTACAAAGTCAATGAAGTCTCTTAGTTGGTGATAACGAGGTCCCTCATCCTCTCCCTCAGCATTTAAGTGAGTTGCATACACATCGAGCTCTTGGTTTTCAATTAGCACTCGAGCAAGAACGACTCCTTTATTAGCGAAGCAATCCCATCCCTGACATTCATTGAACTTAATCGTCTTAGTCATCATTATTGGATATTTTGACATGATGATAAGTCCACTTGAGAGTTTAAGAAAGCTCGAAGAAGGACCAAAAGCTTTATAAGGGTATCGATTTGACTTTGACGACGTTTTCGCTTTTTTTGTAAAGGCCTCTTGAAGCGCAATAATATCTGCTTCAAGCTTAGGCAGTCTTTTTTGAATTAACTTAAAACGTCCAACTCTTTTAGCAATAGGGTAAGGTAGTCCCCAAATATTATAACTAAGGGCCTTAATGGACTTTGCTTGTGAATTCTTTGAGAAAACAAAAGTCGATGTTATTAATAAAAGTGAAAACAAAACTATTCGCGCCATCCTGACACTCCAAATAAAAATAATTATAATTGTTCTATTGTGCGCAATGAAACTTAGCCTTTGAAGTCAAAGATGCTTTCAAATACTTACAGCGAAGAGGCCCAACAGGGCGCTCCTTTCGATATTTCAGCTATTTGTCACTACTATTGAGGACGTCTTCTGTAAAATCATAGATACCACTATAAAAATATCTCTTAGAGATGATTTTCCAAATCGACTTATTCGTATCTTTTTCAATATCATCACCTTCAAAGTCAGAGAGATTTCTTCTCTCCTCATCTGATAATTGAACTTCATCGTGAATAGGAGCATCGTCTTCTACGTTAAAGGCCAAGTTAAGTCCTTTTTGAGAATCACGTCTTCCACTTCTTTTCTTTTTCTTTTTTGGGATTCCTTTAAAGGTTCTATTTTTATGCTTACCAAGCGATGCTTGAAGTTCTTTCATTGCTTTTAAGACTGCTGGGATTTTCTTTTGGCGCTTCTCCATAAACCCTCGAAGCTTATCTTGTGACTTCTGGTTACCTCCACTATGTGCCAATAAAACTTTCCTATCAGTTGGATCAAGTCTTTTCAAATCTCTCTTGAGACTGTTTTGCATACTTGTCATCATATTCTTTTTTCGCAAATCGAAATTGTAACGACCTTTTTTCTTTTTCTTTCTGAGGTTATTCCAAACCTTTTCGACAAATTTATTTTCTTGTTTAAGTCTTGGTTCCATTGACATCAACTGCTTGGTATAAACTCTTTGCATATGATGATTTCCAGAATAAACACTATCTGCATATCTCTTCATCGAAGTTAGAGCAGAAGTTGTCCCTTTCAGACTTTTCATTTTGATATGTCTATTTGGCTTAGGTAAAAGAACTTTACTCTTTTTACATGAGTTGTTTTTACGGCAGTTACAATTTGGGTCAGACCGCAGTGCCTTATTTCCAACATAACAACTATTAGGCCTTGTTTGTCCTGCTTCTACAGCAGGAATCATTGACTCCATAAATTGCATAGCGCTTGCTACTAACTTATTAATTTGTTCAGTTGTAACAGATGCTCCAGGTATCGGTGTTACTCCAGGTATTGGTGTTACTCCAGGTATTGGTGTTACCCCACCAGGCGGGACCGTCGGAACAGCAGGTATCGTTGCACCTGGTGGAATTGTCGCCCCAGGAGGGATAGTTACACCAGGTGGAAGCGTTACTCCTGGAGGTAAAGTTGCTCCGGAAGGAACCGTTGGAATTCCACCAGGTCCACTTCCAGTTGGAATACCAGGAATTGTAGGAATGGGTATAGTTTGGGCCCCATCAGGACTTACTTGATTTACACTTGGATCATAATAATCGGATGGAATAGGTGTATTTTTATCTTTGTCTAGTTTTGTTGGGTCAATCCAATCTTTCCCATCATCAAAAAAACCTTCATTATTTAAAGTTCTTTCGAGTCCTGCAATCAGAACATTCATTTGATCAATATAACCACTCATTACATTTTGAGCTTTTTTGATTAACCCTCCAGCTGTAAAGCCAAGAGCAGCAGCGACTCCAAAAAAGACGGCACGTAAAACACCTGCTAGTTTTGATTTTGCAAACCATAAGTAGATTGTTCCAATGAGCAGAACAATTGAACCCATTGCAATTCCGATTATCGGACCAGTATCCCCAATTCCAAGTTTATCTAGTTGTTCCTTTACTTTTAGACCTGTAACACCAGTGGCAAATAATCCCGCTGTAACAGCAATGCCTCCAAATGCGGCTTCTCCAGGAGAAGGAGCTCCCCCTCCTTCACATTTTCCCCAAGTATAAATATCCATTGATTCTAGCGTTGCAAGTGTTCCAGCAGCAGTTAACCCACCTCCATAAATGAATGCGGCATTAGATTTACGTTTAAAAATTTCCTTCATGATTTTCATTGCAGTTCGAACATACTTAAGAAGTTTTAATTGATCGATAGCATTGTTACCAGCCTTCTTAAGAATCTCAATTGCTTCCAATCCTTTGGCCAAAATTTCCTCAGCTTTTACCCCCAAGGCTTGAGCGTCTGCGATACACTGATCAACTCTAGGGGCAAAATCATTATAAGTATCTTCAGCATCAGAGACTGATGAGGGGGTCGTGCTTTGAGCCGCTTGAGCATCGTTGACAGCAATTTCACATGCCTTCTTTAGCTCCTCTCCACTTTCAACTGCGCCTTTACCTTCCTCACTTAATTGATCAACAAAAGTCTGAACATCTTCAACGTCCTCCAAAGTTCTATCAATTTGGGCTTCAGCTCCAGAAGATAAAGTTGTTATCCTTTTTACCAATGCTTTATATTTTTTTATTAAGCTTAGCTCTAGACCTAAGTAAACAGCAGAAGAAGCAACAAAAGCATGTACGGAAGGTCTACTCCAACAGCTAAAAAGGTGAAAAGGAGAGAACAAGGCGATCAAAAGTAGATTAAGATATGTAATTGCGAGCCCCGCCATTGTTCCTTTCTTAATATTCAACCCGTCATTCATATTGTTCTTGGCCCATTCCTCACCTGCTCCTTGAATTCCTCTTGGAGGTAGGTACCTTAAATCTTCATCATCAAGCCCCATCATATAAAAGACTTCTCTCTCCTCAGGAAAATAAGGTGTTATTCCCTCAGGCAGCTTTCCATCTTTGTCCCAATTCTTAACAAGATTTGGCCAATCATGAGAAAGGAGATCTGATGCTTTATTGTTATTCAAAAGCCTTCTAAGAACAGAATTTGGGAGACTGACTAATAGCTCACCATTATTTAAATTTTCTTCACATTGTTTTTGATTAGCAGAAGCATTATTTCCAAATGTAACTCCTTGCTGTTGTAAAGCATTTGCTTGTGCAGCAAGAGTATTTGCTTTTGTTATACAAGCATTGACTTGTGCAGGTGTTGTAATTGCCTGGCACTGAGCTTGAAAAGTTTCAGCGCCTTTTCCCAGATCAAGTCCTGCCTCAAAGAACTCTTTTCCTTCTTCCCATATCGCTGCAACATCATCTAAACATTTATTTATTTGTGCTGGTGATGGAACTTTCACAGGCATGATCAATTGATTTATCTGATCTCGGTTTAAACTTCCATCCTGACACATCTCTTGTATTTTTTCTTCGTACACGCCGACTTCATAAAGTCGATTGATTTGAAGATCGTCCATCCCATTTACACATTGAGAAGCGGCGACTCTTGCTTCAGCGATTG
The DNA here is from genome assembly GCA_023954635.1 of Bacteriovoracaceae bacterium. Taxonomy (GTDB): domain Bacteria; phylum Bdellovibrionota; class Bacteriovoracia; order Bacteriovoracales; family Bacteriovoracaceae; genus M0603. The sequence continues at coordinate 10,715 of JAGSHI010000041.1, read as the reverse complement.
GACTAATAAAAAAGATAAAACTCGCAACCCAAATGGTCAGAGCATTAAAGATAGTTTTCACTTTAGACTCCTAAACAAGAATCGTACTGAAATTGAAGAACCTTGGCCTTAAAAACATACTTGAGTACTTTGATAAAGTTAGAATTTTTGACGACTCTTTAGCTTGTAAGCAAGAATAGGCTTATGAAAACAATAACTCTACTAACCTTACTATTTTTATCACCATCCCTATTCTCTAGCGAAAGGCTTCAAAGGCATAATAAAGCTGCTGAAGTTTTTACGAACTGGCACTTCTTTGAGAACGGCCGAGGCATGAGCATTTCTCCAAACCTATCTCGCTTTATGTGGATGCTTGGAGAAAACCGAAGAGATAAGTCCGATCCCATTACTAAATTTATTGAAAAGAGATACGGATTCACAGTTGTTGATAAAAAGCTTGTAGGTGTTTTTAATGTCAAATATAAAAATATGGATGTTGGAGTTTTAGGGTGTACGGCCTGTCACTCGGGAAAGGCCGCTGGAGTTTTTGTTCCAGGACTCGGAAATAAAACGATTGATCCATACAAGGTAGGCAGAGACACATACCGAATCCAAAAATTTTGGGGTCTTGGAAACCGAAATCCTGATTATAAATACATTCATGATAAGGCCATGTACTTTTCCAAAGTCACAAGTGATAAGAATATATCATCTCTTACAAGAGGCCTAGTACCAGATTCAACGATTAAAACTTATTTTTATAAAGATCACGGACTCAAGTACCCCAAAGACATGGGAAGAGCTCAAGTTAAAGCACCACACCTGTGGGGAATTAAAGAAAAAAGGCATGCAGGAGTTTTTAACGATGGATCTTTGAGTGGAGATTCTTATGCTTGGATCTTTGGAGCTGAGTTATTTGCCTCAGACTCAGGAGAACATTTAAGGGCCGTGATGCCAAAAGTAAAATGGCTCACGGACGAAGTCTTAGCAAATCTTCTTCCACCAAAGTACCCTTTTAAAGTAAACCATCCCCTCGCTTCAAAAGGGAAAGTGTTATTTAATAACTCTTGCCTAAAGTGTCATGGGGATCACAACAAAGACGATAACGGATATCCTATTTACACAGCTCCTAAAGTTATCCCAAATCATGTTGTTAAAACAGATGATGAAAAACTCAAGGCCATCTCCCCAGAATTTGTGAAGTTAGTTGAAACAGGATCTCTCGCAGATCTTCTTGAGTTTAATTACGAAAACCTACAAAAAGGATACTTTGCTCCAAAACTTTGGGGTATTTGGTCTAGGTTTCCCTACCTTCACAATGCCTCTGTTCCAACTCTTTATCAGTTAATGATCAAGCCAGAGAAAAGATCACCTATTTTTTCAATGTATGAAGCTGGTGATGCTCATCGATTCGATAAAAAGAATGTTGGGCTTACACTATTTGATAAAAAAGAATATCCAAAAGCGCTTAGAAAAGCGAAAAAAGGTGATCGAGATATTTACTATATAAAAAGAGAAGGGCAATCAAATTCTGGACATTATTTTAGTAAAAGATTTGACCCTCTTTCTCATGAAGATAAGATGGCCATCATAGAGTACTTAAAAACTCTTTAGCTTTTAGACTCTAGATAATACTTATAATTTCCTGGGTAAATTTGGACTCCACCTTTGTCGACTTCAAGTACCTGATCTGCAATCTCATGAAGAAAACTTCTATCGTGACTGACGAACAAGACAGTTCCTTCAAACTCTTTTAAGGCAGACATCAAGACTTCTCTCGACTTCATGTCAAGATGGTTAGTTGGTTCATCTAACACCAATAAGTTATTGCTACTTGAAAAAATTGCAGCAAGAACAAGTCTCGACTTCTCTCCACCAGAAAGGTGTTTGATTTTCTTTTTGACATCATCTCCTCTAAAAAGAAATGCAGCTAAAAGGTTTCTCACATAACCATCGCTTGCCATGGGAAGGTTTGATCTCATCTGTTCTTCTACAGTTAAGTTAGAATCAAGCACTTCTAAAGAGAACTGGCTAAAGTAGCCAATTTTTATCGATGGTCCAAGTCTTACTTCACCCCTGCTTGGGTCTGTTTCCTTACAGATACATTTTAAAAGAGTAGATTTTCCAGCGCCATTTACTCCTACTACTGCAATTTTTGAAAGTCTCTTAACAGTGTGAGAAAGATTCTCAAAGACTACATTCTCATTACCATCTGTTTTCTTCCATGCCTTACCAAGAGTTTTCATGATAACGACATCATCGCTTCCTCGTGGAGGTTTCGGAAACTGGAAAGTGATTGTCTCTTCCTCTGGTGGTATTTCTATTCTATCAATTTTTTCTAATTTCTTAATTCTAGATTGAACTTGCGCGGCATGAGATGCTCTTGCTTTAAACTTTGCAATGAACTCTTCTTCTTTAGATAACATTTCCTGTTGTCTAGAGGCCTCAGCTTTTAAGTTATCAAAGCGGATATCTCTTTCTTTTACATAAAAATCATAATTTCCAGAATAAGAAGTTATTTTCTTATTAGAAATCTCAACAATCTTTTTACAAACATTATTCATAAAGTCCCGGTCGTGGGTCGTCATGAATATTGCACCTTTATAATTTTTTAACCATTCTTCTAACCAAAGAATTGTCTCCATATCAAGATAGTTTGTAGGTTCGTCCATAATGATGAGATCTGGATTAATCACAAGGACTTTCGCCAATGCAATTCTCATTTTCCACCCACCAGAGAAGTCTTCAACCATTTTTCCATGATCATCTGGTCCTATTCCAAGACCAGTTAAGATTTCTTGTGCGCGAGTTTCTAAGTCGTAGCCACCAACTTTTTCAAATTCTGTTTGTACATCTCCCATTTTCTCTAAAACCTTGTTCATCTCATCTGGATCAAGTTCTGGATCACAAAGTTTCGTTTCAAACTCTCTTAGTTTTGATTTCATCAAACTTATTGACTCATCTCCTTCTACCACTTCTTCCAGTGCATTTCGCCCCGCCATCTCTCCCACATTCTGAGAGAAGTAGGCTAAGCGTTGCCCATCCGGAAAAGAAATCTGCCCCTCATCTGATTTATCTTCACCAATGATTATTCTAAAAAGAGTTGTCTTCCCAGAACCATTGGCTCCAACGAGTCCAACCTTTTCTCCAGGATTAATTTGAAAAGAAGCTTTTTTAAAGAGGCCTTCCCCTCCTTGAATTTTTGTTATGTTTGAAATGCTAAGCATGTTTAGTCCTATTTATATTGGATCGAATTTCATCACCAAACTCTATTACGCTTTGCCACTTATCAGGAATTGCATCAACTCCATAGTACGCACCGGCGAGCGCTCCTGTGACACATCCACAAGTGTCAGAATCATCACCCCTATTAATAACATGAAGTACTGCTTGCTCATAATTATCAGTTGAGATTAATGACCAAAGAGCAGCTCCTAAAGTATGGATCGTCCAACCTGAACACTTCAAATCGTCCCATTCAATGTTTGGAATTTGTTTTAAATAATTATAAATTTCAATATTTAAAAGAGAGGAACGATTTAAAGCATTTGTATAAATATCATCCTTCGAGACTGAGTTAAAACAATCTTGTAATGCGAATAAGAATATTTCATCGGCATGCTGACAAGTTTCACTCCCATGAGTAAGCAAACATTGGACTCTAGAGGCCTCAATCAATTCTTGGTTTTCTAGAAATAATGAAAGCGGAGCACACCTCATAAGTGAACCATTACCCTGAAGATGTTCTACTTTCCTACTACAATTTAGCGGTTCAACACCCTCACTCATTTTTGCCAAAGCTGGACCTATTGTTCCTCCAACATCCGGTGGCTCTGTTTCATACCAATCCACAAAACGTTTACTTACATCTAAATAATCAAATTTTTCACTTTGACTCAGTGAGCGAAGCAAACACATCATCATATCCATATCGTCAGTAGCATCTCCAGGCCTCCAATTAAAAGGTCCTCCTCCCTCAATTTCTACCAACCAAGATTCTCTCTCCCTTGCGACAGGGTCGAACTCTAGAGTTGCACCAAGGGCTTCACCACAGTGCGCGCCAATTAACATACCTTCAGCTTTTTTAATATCTATTCTAGAAATGAACTCCATAAACCCGACCTAAGTACTTTACTATCCTAACACTTTCAATCATACGTGCCCCTACGATGGACACATACCTGAGCGAATCTTAATATTAAATAACAGTTCACCTATTAGAAAAGGATTTTCGCGTGAGAACACTACTAGCTCTATCTTTATTGCTTACTGCTTTTTCGGCCCAGGCCTTCCAAAAATATACTTACGTTGATAAGTCTTGGACAAGATCCATTACTCAAGTTTTTAGCGCTGATTCAAGAATCGTTAATGGACAAGAGCTATTTGATATCAATTCAACACTTAAAGTAAAAGTAATTGGTATCAAGGCCGGTGGCTACCATGAAACAGCTATCACAAACGAAGACTTCATTCCAATGTTAGATGCCAGATGTAGAAACCCTAAAAAGCGTGGTGCTAAGTTTGGATGTTATTCAAGAAAGTTTTATGACAATGGAAAATTTGTCCTTAGAGAATACGATGCTAAGAACCCTACATTAGATGATACTTTAACTCCATCTACTGCAGGAGTTAAGACTGTTGATATTGCAACTGCTTTTCCTGAGTACAACCCAGAAACAGAAAATGTATACAACATAACTGGTCTTTTCTTTATTACTGCTCAAAAAGACTTTGGTGCTCATTACAATAACCGTATCGTTTATGTGACAGGGCTTAGTGAAATCTTCAAGGTGAAGTTAAACATAACTCAAAAAGCAGTTAATCTAGAAGTTAAAATTGATGTTTTGAAACATGTTAAGAAAGCAAATTGGAAAGAAGATCAGGGTGGAAGCTCTCTACCTGGAAAGTTTATCTACGATATGAACCGTAAGATTGTAACTTCCATGCACTTAAAAACGAATTCATCTACTTACGTTCTTAAGCTAGTAGAGAGAAAATCTCAATACTAAAAAAATCCACCGTCACCAGAGCCTGAAGTTTGTTCAGGCTCTAGATCATAAAAACTCAGATCAAAATAATAAGTCTTACCATTTGCGATAAATGGAAAACACCCGTCTATTGATGCTGATATATTAAAACCTGCTCCGTAATACCTATGATCCCCATCGTAGTCACGAGCAGTATTATGTGAATGTTCTTCATTATGTAAAAGCTCCATCTTCCCTAAGGCCTGATTTCCTCCAATGAGATTTCTAGTAAAAAACCGCCATTGAATTTTCCTGTCGTCCAATGGCTTTTTATTATCACCTACCATCTTGAGCTGTTCAGCTGTGTGGTAGAGAATTTTCAGACTAGGTTCTTGAAAGATAAGTTCATAGAACTTCCAGGTTTTTCCCCCGGAAGCTCTTTGAACTTCTTCATAGGTTTTATGTGGAATAAAGAGATGAGAGTGTCCCATGTCAGGAAAGATGAGAGCATCCACATAACCCCGTTTAAATGCACTTTCTACATGAGCGCGGATACTCATGATGAATTTTTCTGTTAGTTTAACTTTTTTAACTTCTTCACCGTAACTCTTATGAGGCATAACGATTTTGTCACCATCAACCCATGCTCTAAGTTTTAGTCTTTTGCCACTACGATAAATTTCATCATATTTTGATTTGATTTGAGGCAGAGTCATATTCCAATTAAAGTCGCTTGAATAAACAGCTGCTTCATCTGCGGGTTGTAATCCACAGCTGCTTTTCCTAACGACTTCAGAAGCTGAAACCATCGAACTTGTTATTATTAAAATTGTAATCAAAATATTTTTCATAATTTTCCGAAGTTAAAAATTTTCAAGATTAAATTTCTAGAAAACTAATAAATTGAGAATGCGTTTCAAACAATAAAAGTGAAAAAAATAACATCTAAACTGTTTCACAGACCGTGAAGACTAAGGGTCTATCATTATAGGTTCTCTAAAATTGGGTGACCAATAAGGTCGTGAAGCAATGCGGATTGTGCGTAAGTAATGCGTAAGTTATAGTAGTATTACCGACACACACACGGGATTATCCAAATAGGAATATACATTTAGACATCTTTTCCCTCCCCAAAATTGGGGATGAGGGATTTCTACACACAAAGCGACCAGTAAGGAGGTTGAGCATGGACACACTAAATGATTTTACAGAAATTCGGCCAAAGTTTCGAGGTTTTTTAACCAAGCTTTTAGCCGATGCTTTTTTAGAGGAAAGCTATGAGCCATTACCTGAGGAAAGGGAACCTTCAGACGCCATTGACCCCAATCTTCTTCTCCAAAGTTACGCCAAACCATTTACGTAGCTCCTCGAAAGCCCCCGAAAGGGGGCATTTAGAAATAGAGTGAGATAGTAATATATAAAAGGACTAACACTTGACTCACCCATCTGAAGCAAATATTTCCTTATTACTACCCCACTTAAGTTTCTTAACGGCTAGAGCTATACAAAATATTTGCAACTTTTTTTTACAATACTAATTTTTTCTAAAAAAGTTTGTCCTTGAGTTATAATTAAAGAAAACATTACAAACAGAGATATAGATGAAGTTAGTATTTCTAAATGTTCTTATAGTTATATTCTGCTTTCAAGCCCAAGCTGAGGAGTGGGAACTCCTTGTTGAAAAAAATGGTATTCAAGTTTATGGAGCAAAAGAGACAAAAGATGGTCTCATTCCTTTTCGTTCAAAAGCTACACTCAATTTTCCTTTCGAGAGAGTACTAACTGTCCTACTCGATGCCAATAGAAAGCCAGAATGGTCTCCCCAATTAAAGTCAACAACAGTTCACCAAAAGATTTCCCCTACTAAATATATATTAAGCGAATATTATAATACTCCATGGCCAGCAACTGATAGAGAGTTCCTGATGCTAGGAGAACTTCATCCTGAAAAAGATAAATTCATCTTAACTGCCAAAACGCATATTGATACTAAGTTAGCACATCCAGATCACATCCAAGTTGATATTAGAAAATTAGTAGTGACAATTGAGAGGGCGCCAGAAGGTAAAACTCATTTTGAATTTATCTTTCTAGGCGATATGAAAGGCTGGATGCCATCATGGCTCGTAAATCTTATTCAAAAGAAATGGCCATTCAAGTTTATAAAACGGCTCAATAGACAGTTAGAAAAAGATGATATTCAACCAGGTCAAATCTATAAAGATCTTGATTGGCGTGAACAAAAGTCCAAGTAATTTCAATTATTTCTTACCCTGAAAGTTTTTCATTCGACTTGAAAGCATGTAATCCCTTAGAGATAGTGTAGCTCTGTGGGGACATAATCAATTTACTTTGGGGGTAAAATGAGAATGCTATTAATTCTTTCAATTTTCGTAATGTTCCAATCAGCACTAGCTGCCGATCAACTACTCGCAACGATCACAAGAAAATCAGATGGAGTAAACTCTACACTCGCTATCCAAAAAGACGACAAAAGTGATGCCATCTCCTTTACATTTAAAATTTTCAATGAAGATGGAAAGTTAGATGACACAGTTATTGTAAGACCAAAAGATCTTCCTCAAGGAAAAGTGGTGCTTGAGAAAATGGGAATTGATGTCATAAAGATTAAGTCAAATAATTTTGCTGAACACAATGGTGGAAACATAACTATTAATTATCTAAAAAAATGGAAATTGATAGGATCAAACAAGTATGGAAACTTCGAAGTTGATCTTCAAAGAGAAGGTGATGATTGGGTTCTTGAAAAAGATGGCGAACGATTCACTATACTCAAAGCAATCGATCACTCGAAAGGTATTCATCGCTTTGAAGTTGTAAAATAGGATACGTCATGTCAGATGGGGAAATTCTCTATAGTTCAGATGGCTCAGGAAAAAATATAGCCAAAAAGAATAAAAAGAAAGAGTCTTTCCCTGAAATCAACCCGAAAGAAACTATTCTAAAATTGAGAATTGAAAAAAAAGGTCGTGGAGGAAAGTCTGTGACCGTTATTTTTGAAATCCCAAATAATCCACCCTACTTCAAAAAACTTCTAAAAGAATTAAAAGCATCTTGCGGAACAGGTGGAACTCAAAAAGATTCACAGCTTGAAATTCAAGGTGATTACCGCGAAAAGGTCAGAGACCTTTTGACAAAAAAAGGTTTTACTGTAAAAGGTTGATTATAACTAAGTAATCGACTTGCATGGGAGAAGCCTTGAAAGGTACATTTTTTCAAAAGCCACTTGAGTACAGTATAGAAATTTTTGGTGAAAGCTGGAACCAAGGTGACAATGTAAAGGGTCACTTGATTGTAAAGAATCATGGACCAGAAGAACTCCCTCTTAATAAGTCTGGCGTAACCCTAAGCCTAACTGATGCAAAAAAATTTAAAGCAAAGAACGCGGCAGGAGTTTCAGTTTTAACAACCGAAGCTTTTGATGAAGCCAAAACCGTTCCAGCAGGTGGTCAAGAAAAGCTTGATTTTGAATTTAACCTAGCTTCCGATTGCCCCATCACCGAAAAGTCCTCTAGCCTATATATTAACTGTGGAGAATTATCAGACCCATTTTCAGGTGGAAATCTACAATTAACAATTAAGCCAATTGCGACTATTAGCAATTACCTAGAAGTCTTTGAAAACTTCTTTAAGTTCAAAGTTAAAACAATCAAGAATAAAAAAGGGTTCATTGACATCAAAATGGCGGCTCCAGATTCAAAAGACTTTGGTTCTATTGAGCAATTAAACCTTAACATTTCAGTTCAAGACACTAACCTCTCAATCAAATATCTATTTAAAATTAAAAAGCTTGCTTATGAGGCCGGTAACGTATCGGCAAAGTCAGAGAAAAAAGAAATTGAACAAACGATAGGAAAACGTCAACATACAGCTTTTGGAGATAGTCCTAATCAAGATGGCATAATGAAGGCAATTTCTGAAGTTTTAGACCAGATAAAAAGTAAAGCCCAATTTTAAAACTGATCTGTGGATAACAAAACTAAAGTACAGGCCTCTTCAACTTTTATATTTTTATCTTCGAGTTCTTTTTTCAGTTCGGGATTTTCTGTGCCAGGGTTAAAAATCACTCTTTTAATATCTAAATTTAGAATTTCATTCCGTATTTGATTTGAAATTTCTTTATTAACATATATTGTAAGGGTTTCAGCATTTGTAATCTCACTAAGAGTATGGAAAACAGGTATGCCATTTATCAATTTTAATTTTGGGTGAACTAGTATGGGCTTATGGCCATGCTCTATTAACATCTTCATGGCTTTGTAACTATACCTCTCAACTTTATCACTAGCTCCAAGTATAACCACATTTTCGGAGTTCAATCTTTTTCCTTTTTTATTTTATTTTACATTTACTGAATAGGTAAATATTTTCAGGATGCTGAAGAATTCCTCCACATCCATATACTCTTTGGTTTGATCTCCCTTTATAAAGGAAGAAACTTATATTTTCAGTTCTTTTAAATTTTTCTTTCCCGGATTTTGTTCGTCCAGTAACTTCAAAGCTCGCCTTATAAGAATAAACTGTAGGGTCAATCGTTTCGATCTTTAAAATTCTTACGTCTTTCATGTCTTTCACATACGCGAATATTCTTTTGACTTCATCGTTAGACACATCACTTTCTACAAGTAAGTGAGGAAAGTTATCCTGATTCATACAAGAATGATTTCGCATTCCTTCGATTTGGATTCCAGAGAATTCAGCTTTAATCATTTCCATAGCAACATCTTCAGTTTTGAAGTTTGAAGGACATTCCAAAGCAAAACCAGATGAAACAAATAATAAAAAAGAACTCATTAAAAAAACAATTTTAAGTGTCACTTTGAATATCCTTATTCACATTTTCACACTTATTAATACAATCCTCACCTTCGATTTTAATTCTTTTATCCGAAATACATTGAGGATCATTACTTTGGTGTCTAATTAAACTAAATCTTGTACTCATTCCAACCATTCGACTATCTCTTATAGCGTTATCTTGAGCTACTTTCTTTTGACATAATTTTACGGCCAAAACTCGCAAGTTGTTCCACATTGTACCACCGCTGTGAACATTCGCTTTAACTCTACTTGGGCCATAAGAATTTCGAATCGCTCCACTATGAACATAAGTAAAGTCAAACTCTCGTGGATTAATTCCATTACAATTCCCTGTAGCAGAATATTTTTTGATTCCAAGAGGATCATCACCAACACTATCAACCATGACAATGTGACTACTTGAAACATTGATCATGTCTCCAGGTCTAATTGCATCGTCTGGAGTAACCTTAGCATGCTTTAAACAAGAGTTAGATTTATTTGCCTGAGCATGAAAAGACCTCGTGGTATGACTTGTAAATGGTCCACTCGTTTTAGAAACTTTTAATCCCTGGGCACCAAGCGCATTACTTATAAAACTAGAACAATCAATTCCAGCTGCTGCTTTAGAAGTTCTTGCAACCCCAGAGCCCTTACTGAATATTTTAACCATTCCTGTATTTCTGCTTGGAATTTTTCTTGAACCATAACCAAAAACGGGAGGAGTTTTAGTAGCATCTCTACACTGAGGACCACTTGGATAACTCTCGTCATTTCGTAATTCTTTTAAAACTTTATGTGAATTTACGTAAGCGGTATTATTTGTAATCTTTCTTACTCGCCCACCAGAAACACCTTTTTGGCCATCTACGATTTTAGCAGAATAAACACCTTTAAGTGGTTGTGTCTCTCTATCAATTGGAAGATCTATAGCCTTACATGACTGAT
>JAGSHI010000141.1 GCA_023954635.1 Bacteriovoracaceae bacterium | reverse complement strand
TGCTGCCAAGTCTGTTGAAATGGGTGTCTTTCCAAAATCAGGTTACGGTTATACCGCGATTGGTTCAATTGAGAAAAATACATTTCTATTTAAAGGAAACTCATTAAAAGATATCCTTCTTCAGTGTCAGTCTTTCTATGATAATGAAGTTCATACAAGTGTAGATGACATCAATATCTTCAATGGTACTGAACTTGTTAAGAAACATACTTCAGGTTGGTGGACCAACTCCTCCGAAGTTTGCAATGTCATAATTCAAGAAATTAAATAACTGTAGGGCCCTCTTTAGAGGGCCATTTTAGTTTTACCTCATTTTTCACCGTTATTTCATATATTTAGACATCTTTAATCTTTTCATTTATGTGGCGCATCTACTATCTTGTGGTATACAGACCTAATTAAGTAGAGGAAAAAATGGAAGAAACAATAAACGCAATTGTTGAGAAGATCCGCTTTGAGAAAAAGCAGAAGTTTTCTGAACTCATTACAAAAGCAATTTATATCTGCAAAGATACAGAAAAAGGCCCACGTGCGGCCCATGATAATGTAGTTTTCAAAATTGATACTTTGTTTGCCGGCTTTCCCGATTTCATAAATGAATTTGGAAAAGATAAAAAGTATGAAGCAGGAGTTGAGGCCTTAAGCGTAATTTGTGAGGAGCTGGGAGTTGATATTGATAAAGAAGAGTGCTTTATCCTTTTCCATTTACGTGACTTAGGAAAATTTAGACTAAAAGAATCTAAACTCCATGCCGAGCTTAAAATTCTTTGGAGACAATATAAAAACTACGAATTAAATGATCAAGACTTCTCTCGATCTTTAAAAAGTCTGATGCGAATGAAGTTTATTAATTACCGTAAAGGAAACTTACAGATAAATAAAACGGTACTCATTCGATATAAGGCCTAATCTATATGAATAATAGCTTTGATAAACTACCTTTAAGAAAAGAACTCATTGAAAATTTAGCAGAGCTAAACTTTAATCAAATGACTCCTATCCAGGAAAAGAGTTTACCTGTCGTACTGGAAGGGAAAGATATTATTGCTCAAGCAAAAACCGGAAGCGGGAAGACAGCTGCTTTTGGTCTTAAAATTTTAAACTCCATAGACTTTTCAAAATTTCATGTTCAATCTATCGTTTTGTGTCCTACTAGAGAGCTCGCTGAACAAGTCGCAACTGAAATGAGAATGCTTGCTAGAATGATTAAAAATGTGAAAATTTTAACTCTTTGTGGAGGAGTCTCAGAGTTTCATCAAGAGAACTCACTTGATCATGGTGCTCATATTATTGTGGGAACACCTGGAAGAGTTTTAAGCCTTTTAAAAAAGAAAAAATTAATTCTAGATAGAGCGCATACTTTAGTTTTGGATGAAGCTGACAGAATGCTTGATATGGGATTTCATGAAGATATTATGAATATTGTTTTCTATATTCCAAAGAAGAGGCAGACCTTACTTTTTTCGGCTACATTCCCTGAAGAAATTCAATCTTTAGGTAGTAATATTCAAGAGGAAGCTGTTGAAGTAAAAATTGATGTTACACATGAAGTTTCGAGTATCAGTCAACGATTCTATAAACTGGAAAGTCATAAAGATAAGAATAATGCCCTCCTGAGAGTGTTAGGTAAATACAAACCAGAGCGACTCATTGTTTTTTGCAAGACCAAGAGGATTACTGATGATGTTGCCGATTTCTTATATGACAGTGGAATAGAAGCAGAGAGTATTCATGGAGACTTAGAACAAAACGATCGAACAACAGTTTTAACGAAGTTTTCAAATAGAAGTTTATCTGTTCTTGTTGCTACTGATGTCGCGGCTAGGGGACTTGATATTCAAGAATTAGAGGCTGTTATTAATTATGATCTACCTGATGATCCCGAAGTTTATATTCATAGGATTGGGCGGACAGGAAGAGCAGGAAAAAATGGACTAGCTTTCAGTTTTTTTCTAGATAGAGATGAAAGTAAGTTAGAAAGAATTGAAGAGTATTCTAAAAACCAATGTCAGAAAGAAGAAATTAATGAACTTTCAAACACAGAAGAGTACGGACTCCTTCCACCAATGCGAACGATGTATATTGGTGGAGGAAAGAAGAATAAACTTCGACCTGGAGACATTCTAGGGGCCTTGACTGGGGATGCTGGCCTTGAGGCTGACGATGTTGGGAAGATCTCAATTCTTCCTATTTTAACCTTTGTTGCCATCAAACATGAGAAAATTGAAAAGGTAGTAGAGACCCTTCGAAATGGAAAAATAAAAAATAAGAAATTTAAAGTCGGGATTACTTAGGTTAAGAGATATCTTTCTTCTTTGCTTCTAGCTCTTGAAGCTTTCTAAGAAGTTCAGCTTCTTCCTGCTCAATAGCAGACATTTCTTTTTCTTTCTTTGTTTCTTGTTTATTAACTTGTGTTTCCTGTCTTCTTTTTAAATCTTTTTCAATTTTTTCAACACCAGCTTCTAACTCAGTATAGTACTCATTATATTCAAGCTCACTTTCATGTAGTTCTTCTAACATACTTTGATAATCATGTTCATTAAGCTCATCTACTTCACTTTGTACACTTTGAGCCTCTTGCTTAACTTGATCAATTTTCATTTTTAGCTCGGTATATTTAACATGAAGTTGTTCTAAATAATTGATCCTAGAACCTCTGAACTTAATTTTGTCTTTTATTTCTGCAACTTCTGAATTGATTTGAGAAAGCTGAGATTCAACTTCTTCCATTTCTTCATAGTGTTGCTCTAGTTTTTTATTCTTTGAGCTAATTGTTTTTTGAACCAGTTGCTTTCCGAGCATGGCCTTTGAGCTTTCTTTGTCCATTTCCCTTAAATCGTTGATTAGAAATTTGTGTCCACCTAGTTCAAACATACTTTCGGGATTAACTTCAATACCACTTTTGAGAGGGTATTTTTTCTCTTTATATTTGATAGGCATATTTTCAGTCGTGGGTGTTACATAAATCTTCCCATCACGAACTAAAAATTTTGCAACTGGCTCATCTTCACTAAAGTAGATGAGTGAGCCTTCCTCTATTGATCTATTCTTCTGAGCAGATAGGTCATAGCAATAGAGACCGAGTGAACTTTCATCGGGCAGAGAACTCTTCTTGATCTCTTCTTTTAACTGTAATGAGAATTCTTCAATCTTCTTATTCATTGGACCTAAAATCTCCTTCATCTCCATTTCGGCTAAATTGAGCAATTACTTAACCTTAAAGGTTGGTTTTCCTCTGATTTCAGTTATTTATGGATTCCTTTTTATGAATAATTTACCCTAAGTGGTCAAAATGAGTGAAGTTATTGTTGCTCTGCGATATAAGATGACAAGAGTAATTGGGTGAAGTCGACCTTATTTGGTCATTCTTAGGTAATCAATGAAGAGTTCTTTAAAACATATATTTTTTGATCAAGGATTACACTCGAGAGGTTTTATTACTGAACTTATATGTGGTCTCTACTCAAAAATATTAACTCTTATCTTTTCATTAATAAGAGATAGGGAAGTTAAGTCTCTCGGTATCGGGAGTTCGATAAATGTTCGAGAAATGGATCGGATTCGAGAATTTAGACATAAATACTTACTGCACAATTCTTCTTGGAGTTTAGATAAAAATTGCGACTCTTCTGCAGAAGAGGTTTTTATTGATAGAGTTAGCCATCATGTTGTTGCGACTAAAGAAGGTCGAATTTACGGTGTCATAAGAATCACACCATTTCCATTTCAATGTCATCGTAATAAAGATTTCCCAAACCATCTATTGAATGGAAAAGAGGGATACTTTGAGTTTAATAATCTCGTAACCTTAAAATCAGACAAAATACTTAATAAAATATTAATGATAAGTTCTGCAATCTATACCTTTAACATTTTAAGAGGTGAGGGAATTGTTGCTCTTCCTCAAACTCGAAAAAAGCATTTATTTAAAAGGATGGGGCTTCTTGAGAGCGGGGAATCCTTCTGCCTTTCCAACTGCGAAAATCAAGAATACACATTTTTAAGTTCTACGTTCCTGGAAATGACAAAAATTAACTTTTTAAACTTTTTCTCTGGGAGGATCATTTGAAAATTTATCCTGAAGAGATAAAGGCCCACAAGCTTTATATGATGGAAGAACAGATCGGACCTGAGCTTAAGAGAGATCAAGTCGATATTATGAAGAAATGGGAGATTGAATTTTTAACGAAACTAAAGAAAAGAAAGTTTTCTCATAATCTATTGAATTTTATTATTTTAGTTACTTGCCTTTCATTATGGATTCGGTTGGTTTTTGTCGTTGGCTCTGAAGTAGCAGGCTCTCTATATTATATAACGGCAGTTCTCGCTGGTGTTATGACCTATAGTCTAACAATTCTCTCTACCCATGAGGGAGCTACTCATAAACTTCTCTTTCTAGGATCAAGTTATTTTTCAAGAGTAATGAGGTTTTTGTCTTCAAATCTAAGTAGGTTCTTCTTTGTCGATCCTCTTTATTATCACTCTATGCATCTTGACCACCATAATCACACAGGAACAGATAAAGATGGCGCTTACACAAACTTTGTATGGCCAAGTCGGTTCTTAATAACTCTTATCCCATTGGCCGGAGCACTTCCGTTTTGTGATTATAAAGTCCACTCTTCGAATAAGAGGAGTAAAAGTAAATTCATTAGTGAGTGTTTGGGAGTTACTACAATTATTTTGATCTCAATTTCTCATTGGGGTAATCACTCGATGGCCCAGATTTTACTTTTTAATATACTATTTCTATCTGTAAGCTTTTCTCTCGATAGAATAAGAGAAACTGTTGATCACAATTTACTACCTGCAGGTAGCACCTCGGCAAGGTCTCTTGGTACCGGTTTCTGGGCAATATTAATTGGAGGTGGTCCTTGGGGGCAGCCATGTCATCTGACTCATCATTTATGCCCCTCCCTTCCTTGGTATGGTCAAATAATGGGTCATCACAAACTTAAAGAAATATTATCTGATGAGCAGAAAAAAATGCTAATGCCACTCGAGAAAAGAAACTTTCTCTTTTTCTTTGTCGATGTTGTCTTAAAAAATATAAAATATGCAAAGAAAGTAGAAGAACAAGAAATAAAAGGTCGTCTTGAACATGAAAGGCCATAAAGTTCTCTGCTTTAATAAATAAAATCTTATGAAAGTTGATTCGGAGATACAGGATTCAACAGCACTTTTAACCTGAAAACAGCCCTTTGCCTTTGCCGCACGTCCTCTGGGCCTTTTACTCAAATATAATTTTTAGAATGGCCGACCACTAATTTTTATATTGGATATATTTTTATTCTCGTACGATACTGTTATCACAGTTTGCGAGCGGCGACGCTAACCAAACACCACGCAGGTGAAAGTCCTGCCAACGGAACTCCTAGTTACCGTTGAAGCCTAAGTCGATGACTATAAAGGTGACTTTATTTTCATTTGCCGACTTAGAGTTGCTCATAAGATTATTTCGGATCTTTTGGGTACGCGGACCAGCAGGTTGTAGCATTAAGTGAACCATGCCGGCCTTATAGGAAAATGGGATTCGAAACCCCATGGACCTAAAGAGATTACCGAGCCCGATGGCAAACCGGGCGAAGGACAAAGCCATCAATCAAGAGCTAGGGAAATGCAGTTGATGGGATCTCGAAGGTTGAGAGTGGACTACATGTTGGGAAGGGGATTTGGTGAAAGCGCGGAACGACTTGAAGACGTGAATAATGGTCACCACCATTATTCTGGTATGACAGATGTAATTGATTAAATTATCAAAAACACTGTATACGGGATTCAAGTAGGGCGGATGAGATCGATTAAGCATTAATTGTCGGAAAAACAAAAAACGGCAAGCGCGAGGATCTCTAAGGTTAGGTAAGAAGGAGTCAGTGTTTCTTTTTACTTTAGTGATGTTTATCCCATAGGACTGATAAATGGGATATGAAGGTTACAGTCCAACTTTTATAAATGAGGCGTATGTCCGGTGAAGACTTAAGCCAAAAACGTAAAAGGAATGTCTGTAGACTAGTCAGCCTGGGCAACCGTACTGAGGAAAACTCAACGTACGGATCCAAACAAAGATGGTCGAATTTAAAGACGAGGTAGAGGGGTCAAACCCAAAACTAAAATCTTTTTATTCGACCTTTTTTTTTGTCTTTTTTTCCTTCATAATTCTTTTTGACTTCATCTGGGGGAACTCTTGAGCAATTCTTTTTTGCCTGACGAACTAAAAAAACTGACACGTAGCGCTTCTGACCTTTTTGGGCAATGCATTCGTGAAGTGTATGGGAAAAAAACTTTTAATAAAATTGAATTCATTAGAGTTCAAATGAAGAAATCCAGAAATATGGATGAAGAGTTACTTTATACCGTACTAAAAAAGGAATACGCCTCTCTAAAAAAAATGCCTGAAGAAGAGCTTTTCAATATCGCTCATATTCTTTCTCTCTATATGGAGCTGATAAACCGTTGCGAAATGGCCTACAGAAAAAAAAGGCTTGAAGAGAAGGAAGGGAAAAAATCAGGGAAAATATCACCGTATGCGATTATTTATGTTTTTACGGCACACCCGACTGAGGCCCGTTCTCCAAAAGCGTTAGAGTTGTTTAGGATGACGGAAAAAGGTCTTTATAACATGCTTTGTTTTCCAAGAGAGAGAGAACAAGAAGAAGCTAAACTTAAACATGTTATGAAAATTTTTCTCAAAACAAGTATGGCAAAAACAACACAACCTAGAGTAGAGGATGAAGCTTATCAAATATATTCCACTGTACTAGAAGAAGATTTATTAAAAGAACAAGTAAATTTACTTCAAAAAGGAGTTACTGTTCATTTTAGAACTTGGGTTGGTGGCGATAAAGATGGTCACCCCTTTGTCGACAAATCAGTAATGATGAAAAGTCTGCAACTTAGTCGTTCCTACATTAAAAAATTCGTCGAGAAGAATATTCAAAAGTCTTTGTTTCTTATCCAAGACTCTAATATGGAAAAGGAAACATTAAATTTAGTTAAAAAACATCAAGAAATTCTAGACTTACTAAAAAGTTTTGAGAAGATTCAAAATGAAGATGGTAAGAGAATTAAATCTCTTCGAGGAAAGTTGGAAAATCTCTTTGAGGTTTATTCTAAGGTTTGGGGAGAGTTGAATCAAAACTTGTCTCGAGTAAAAAGTATCGCCTGGTTATATCCTGCTTTTGTTCTTCCATTAGAATTTCGAGAGGATGCTGAAATTGTTGGAGGAGATTCTCCAGAGTCAAAAAAAATTAATGGAATGCTAGAAAAATTGAAAGAGATCTCTAAGGGCTTTGAACCCAAATGGTATGTCCGAGGTCTAGTTCTCAGTATGGTAAGTTCAAAAAATGATATTTTGAACGGTGTAAAGTTGATTAAGAAGCACTTTAAATCACAGGTCATTCCTCTCGTTCCACTATTTGAAACAAAACAGGCCCTTGTTGAAAGTACCAAAATTCTACAGGAGGCATTTTTAGAGTTGCCTTCACTACCAAAACTTCATAAGTCCGATTGGGATAGCCGTTTCGAAGTGATGTTAGGATATTCTGATTCTGCTAAAGAGAATGGAACCCTGACCAGTAGATACCTCATTTCGAGAACCCTAGTTGAATTAGATAACTTTTTTAAGAAGCATCATTTAACTCCTGTTTTCTTTCATGGTTCAGGTGGAAGTGTTGAACGTGGTGGTGGGTCAATTAAGGAACAGATAAGTGGATGGCCTAAAAGTGCAGTCAACATTTTCAAGTCTACGATTCAAGGTGAGATGGTAGGGAGAAATTTCGGAACTCCTCAAGTCATGCGTAGCCAAGTTTCAAAAATCTGTGAGGAGTTTGATGCCAGAGATAAAAAACGAGGACAGAACTTTTCAAACTCATTTAGAAAGTTAGTAGAACTCACTAATAGTTCCTATCAAGAATTTGTCACAAGTGATGAATTCCCTTCTTTCGTTAGGAGTGCAACTCCCTACTCGTACCTAGATCAACTAAAAATCGGATCAAGACCTAGTAGT
This sequence comes from Bacteriovoracaceae bacterium, assembly GCA_023954635.1. Lineage (GTDB taxonomy): Bacteria > Bdellovibrionota > Bacteriovoracia > Bacteriovoracales > Bacteriovoracaceae > M0603. The sequence continues at coordinate 507 of JAGSHI010000141.1, read as the reverse complement.
AGGTCGAAAAATAAAGAACAATTTAAAATCAGGGCCATCCCATGGGTTCTCTGTTGGACTCAAACTCGAGTTCTATTTCCAACTTGGTGGGGAATAGGAAGTGCTTGGGAAAACTTAGGAACTGAAGATAAGTACGAGATCATGAAATTCTATGGGGAGTCTCGCTTCTTTATGAGTTTTATGAAGATTTTAGGGTTTACTTTATCCAAAGTAGAGTTAGCAGTCTTTAGAATTTACCTTGAAGCAAATCTCGAAAAAAAGGAAGCTGAGAAGTATTACCAATTATTCTTTAATGAACTTGAAAGGGTAAAAACTTTTTTCAAAGAAGTAACAAGGCAAGATGACTTTGTGTGGTCAAGGAAGTGGTTAGGGGAAAGTATTAATTTACGGGCTCCAATGATTCACCCGCTTAACCTTATTCAAATTATTTCTCTTGAAAGAAAAAACTCTGTTCTGTTACGAGAAACAGTAACAGGTATTGCGTCGGGTATGATGACAACTGGATAG
>JAGSHI010000173.1 GCA_023954635.1 Bacteriovoracaceae bacterium | reverse complement strand
TATCTTCATCGTCGCTACCGAAAGTATTATCTTCATCGTCGCTACCGAAAGTATTATCTTCATCGTCGCTACCGAAGGTATTGTCTTCATCGTCGCTACCGAAGGTATTGTCTTCATCGTCGCTATCGAAGGTATTTTCTTCAGAGGCTTCAAATGCTGGAGCTTCTTCATCTTCGGTATTTTCTTCATCATTTGATTCTTCAAAAGTTGGGGGTGCGTCTTCAAGGTCATCAACCGACATGGTTTCAAAAGACTCGGACTCTTCTTCCTCCTCGTCAGGAGTGGGAGGAATATCAAATTGAGCATCAGTTTCAGGGTCTTCTTCGTGAAGATACTCGGACAAGTCCTCAATTCGAGTCATGTCCGGCTTTGTTTCATCATCACTATTGCTCATGTTACCCCTTCAGTAGAGGCCTATGATTAAGCTCCGTGGCAGTGTTTAAATTTTTTGCCAGAGCCACATGGGCAAGCATCGTTTCGACCTACTTTATTTGAACCTCGTTTAACCTGGACAGGGTCCGCGGCACGTTGTTCTCTTTCTTGAGCCTTTTTAGATGCTTCGAGTTGAGCCTCAAGTTCAGCTTGTTGCCGTTTCTTAAGCTCTTCGATTTCCTCTACTGTATATAATTGTACACTAAAGACATTATTAACGACTGATTTTTTTACTTCAACTTTCATTGCACCAAAAAGACCGAATGATTCTCTCTTGTATTCGGTAAGAGGATCTTTTTGAGCATAGGCCCTAAGATTAATCCCTTCTTTCATATGGTCCATGGATAGAAGATGATCTTTCCAGTGTTGATCGAAAATTGAGAGTAAAATTTCTCTTACGGCATATTTAACTTGTTCTGAATCATACTGAGCAAATTTCTTCTCAAGAATTTCTTTTGCTACTTTGGCAAAATAAACATGTATTTCTGAATCATACTTCTCGGCGCACTCAAGTGGGGACATTTTATAATCTGAGTGAAAAGTAACCTCAAAGCCCTTGGTCATATCTTCCCAAGGCCAATGATCGAGGGGGACTTTTCTTTGAGGACGGTAGTTTTCAACTAACAGTTCAGAAACTTCATCTATCATTTCATAAATAAATTCCATATTTTCTTTATCTGCTAGGATATCTCTTCTTAAGCGGTAGATAACTCGCCTTTGCTCATTCATAACATTGTCATACTCAAGTAAATGCTTACGAATCTCAAAGTTATGTCCTTCAACTTTCTTTTGTGCCTTAGCTATGGCATTGGAGATCATTTTATGCTCAATAGGTTCATCTTCGCCCATATTAAGCGTGTCCATAAATTTGGATATTTTATCTGAACCAAAGATTCTCATGAGATCATCTTCTAAAGATAAGAAGAATTTTGAAGCACCAGGATCACCTTGACGACCAGAACGACCTCTAAGCTGATTATCAATTCTTCGAGACTCATGCCTTTCTGTTCCGAGAATAAAAAGTCCACCTAGGTCTTTAACTTCTTGAGTCAGTTTAATATCGGTACCACGACCGGCCATATTCGTTGCAATGGTGACGGCGCCTTTTTGACCTGCATTGGCAACAATCGTCGCTTCTCTCTCATGCTGTTTGGCATTTAAAACCTCATGGGGAACTTTCCATTCGTTTAGATATTTTGAAAGAATTTCTGAGCTATCAATTGAAATCGTACCAACAAGTACAGGCTGACCTTTCTCGTGAAGTGATTTGATAAGCTCAGCAGCCGCTTTATATTTAGCCCCTTTACTTTTATAAATAATATCTGCTTGGTCATCCCTGATAAGAGGTAAGTTTGTTGGAACGACTAAACAGTCTAAATTATAAATCTTTCTAAATTCCTCTGCTTCAGTATCAGCAGTACCGGTCATTCCGGCCAGTGTATTATAAAGCTTGAAATAGTTTTGAAATGTAATCGACGCCAGCGTTTGGTTTTCACTTTTGACTTGAACGCCTTCTTTGGCTTCAACTGATTGATGAAGACCATCAGACCATCTAGACCCTTCTTTTAAACGACCGGTGAATTCATCAACAATAATGACCTGTCCATCTTTAACAACATAATCTACATCAACTTTGAATAAATAATGAGCCTTCAGAGCTTGGTTCAAATGGTGTAATAGCTCGGAATGTTCCATTGAAAATAAATTTGGGATATTAAGAATTTTTTGAAGCTCATTAATTCCATCATCCGTAAATACACAAGACCTTGCTTTTTCATCAACAGTAAAATGTTTTTCTTTATCAAGTTTAGGAATAATTTTATTAACTTGTCCGTAAAGATCAGTATTACCCTCACTCGGACCAGAAATGAGAAGTGGTGTTCTCGCTTCATCAATTAAGATGGAGTCAACCTCATCGACAATACAATAGTTATGCTCTCTTTGAACGTAGTCTTCGAGGTCGAACTTCATATTGTCTCGAAGATAATCAAAAGCAAATTCGTTATTGGTTCCGTAGGTAATATCTGATTGGTATGCCGTTTTTCTATCTTCATCGTCCATATCATTGACGATACATCCAACACTTAGGCCAAGCCATTTGAAAAGCTCTCCCATTTCTTCCGCATCTCTTGCCGCGAGGTAGTCATTGACTGTTACGACATGACATCCTTTTCCGCTTAACCCATGTAGGTATAGGGGAAGGGTTGCCGTTAGAGTTTTACCTTCACCGGTTTTCATTTCAGCAATGATACCGTCAAAAAGTGTCTTTCCACCAATTAGCTGTACATCAAAGTGTCTCATTTTGAGAACCCTGATAGACGCTTCCCTTACTGTAGCGAAAGCTTCTTCCATCATTTCCGAGAGGGGGATACCATCTTGAAACATTTTTCTGAACTTATTAGTCTGAGCTTTTAATTCTTCATCAGACATTGTCTTCATTTGTTCTTCGAGTGAGTTAACTCTGCTCACAAATGGTCTTAATGCTTTTACATCTCGGTCGTGCTTGCTGCCAAAAATCTTTCGTAGCGGGTTCATTCAACTTCTCCTAAATAATTTCTAATCTAAAATAAAGTAAAGAGGATCAACGGGGGTTCCGTTAACTCTAACTTCATAATGCACGTGAGGACCTGTTGAGTAACCAGTACTTCCAACATAGGCAATAGTTTGACCGCGCTTGATGACTTCACCTTTTTTGACATTTAATCTAGAGGCGTGAGCAAAGATGGTTTCTACACCATAACCGTGATCCATTTGAACGAATTTACCAAAGCCTGGTTTATGACCTGAAAAAGTCACAACTCCATCGGCGGTTGCTAAGATTCCTTCACCGGATTTTGCTCCCACATCTAACCCCTCGTGCATTTTTACTCTTCCAGCATAATGGGATTTTCTTGGGCCATAATAACTGGTGACCCATCCCTTGGTCGGTAAAAGAGTTGGAGTTGAACGTAAAAAAGATTCTTTATCTAATAAAAATTGATCAAGCTGGTGAATACCTACTTCAAGGTCTTTCACGAAGTTTGCTAATATTTTGTGTTTATAATCAAAAGCGGCGTATTGGTTGGCTAAGGCAAAACTTTGTTTTGTTAGCTCGCGCCAATCTTTTGTGAATGAATAACCGGAGGTTAAACCAAAATTTGTGGCGATCCGTTGTTCATGTTGCCTTTTAATTTCTAAGAAGCCTTCATCTTCAGAAAAATTTTCTAACTTTTTTAATATATTGCTGCGTGACCTCGAGGTTTGGTCTGGTACTTCTTTACCATTTTTCTTGGTCTCTTCAGAACGGTTAAAACTTTTGGTCATATCCATTTCTTCAATGCCAGTAATAATTCTTAATTTTTTTTCAAAAACATCGATTCTCTCTAGGTCGGCATTGAGGGTGTTAAGTCTGTTTTGGAAGTTTTGGATTTGTTCTCTAAGTTGTCTATTTTCAATCGTTAGGTGTTTGTTGAGATGAAGCTCATTTAAAATTTTAATATAGTCGTAACTTAGAATCCCTAGAAGAATGAGGAAAGAAACAAATAGAAAAACGAGGGCCTGGAATACAATTCTTGGAATACGAAAAGATCGTACTCCTTTTTCCCTTTCAGGAATTAACATAACTGTAAAATACCGATCCAACTCGTCTCCTCGCTTACGCAGTACACTTCCTATGTGCCTGATAATTCTATTCGGGAGCAGGGCAGTTGTAAATTATATTAAGGAGGGTGCGATGCGGAAGAAAAAGATGACGCAGCTCTTATTTAGCGACAACCAAGATAACACTAATATTGTCATTTCCACCATTGGCATTGGCTTGGTCAACCAGAGCTTTTACACAAGCATCTAATGCTTTTTGCGTGCATTTTGAAGCTTCTGGAATATGTTTATTAATTATAAAGAGAATATCTGGATCACTAACTTTCCCGTGGAGACCATCGCTACAGGTAAGGAAAATGTCGTTACGCGAAACTTTATAAGTAAAGGAATCAACTTCTACATCTTCTTCAAACCCAACAGTTCGAACTAAAACGTTCTTCTGAGGATCAGCGGCAGCTTCATCGCGGTCATATATGCCGAGATTAAGCTTTTCTTGCACTAAAGAATGATCTTTAGTTAGTTGAAATAATTTTTGTCTATTTATAAGATAGGCGCGGCTATCACCCACATTTCCTAAATATAAATTTGGACCTTTAAAATAAAAACTGACTACAGTTGTTCCCATACCAACCAATTTTTCATCAATTTCTCCACGGGCCTTAATACTGTTATTGGCGTACTGGATGGACCTCTTGGTGATTTCAATTGGGTCAGCCCCATAGTTTTTTAAGATATATTCTGGAACACATTTGACGGCCATAGCGGAGGCTATATCTCCACCATTATGACCACCCATACCATCGGCAACGACGAAGATGTTCTTTTCTGGATTGAGGTAGATAGAGTCCTGATTGGTCTTTCTCTTCATTCCAATGTCTGTTAATCCCGAAGAAAGCAGTCCCACTTTGGCTCCAATTAATTGATAATCCGTAGAATTATTCTAAGGACGCTAGGAAAAAATGTCCACTAAAAGGCTAATTACTTGAGCTAAGTGCTCGGAAAGCGGGTCGCCGTGAAAAGTAAGCTTTTGTCTTTTAATATCGACTAGTTAAAAGGTTATAATATTAAGGAAGCTCGGGAAGGGAATTTCGAGCACAACTACCTCGAGGTAACTCATGGCCCAAATTGATATCACAAAATTTATGGAAGACAACTACAAGGTAAGTGACTTTACTCATTTGCATTGGCAAGGAACGTTTCAAGACTACGTAGACAAGGTGACTGAAGACCCACGAATTGCGCGAAATGCTTTTCAAAGAATTCATGACATGATTATGGCAGCTGGTGAAACAAAATATACCGAGTATAAAAAAGAAATTACTCGTTATCATTTTTTCGACGATCCAATTGATGGTGGTAAAGATGCTGTCTTCGGTATTGATGTTCACTTAATGAAACTTGTTAACTTTTTTAAGTCAGCTTCAGCTGGGTATGGAACTGAAAAAAGGGTTCTTCTCTTACATGGTCCCGTTGGTTCCGCGAAGTCTTCGATTGCACGAATGATTAAAAAAGGATTAGAGCACTATGCTAAAACTGATGAAGGTGCCTTATATACCTTCGAGTGGTTTGATGAAGAAGAAACAGATATTCTAGGTGGTCAAAAAATATTCCCTTCCCCGATGCACGAAGATCCTCTGAAGCTTATTCCTGTTGAAGTAAGAAAAGCTTTCTTGGAAGAAGTTAATAAGGGAGTTGATGGATTAAAAATAAATATCAAAGGGGAAGTTTGTCCAGCCGATAGATTTATTTTTGCGAAGTACATGGAAAAATATGACGGTAATTGGAAAAAAGTCATGGAGCATGTAAGAGTCAAAAGATTAATTCTTTCAGAAAAAGATCGAATTGGTATTGGTACTTTCCAACCTAAAGATGAAAAGAACCAAGACTCGACCGAGTTAACTGGTGATATCAATTACAGAAAAATTGCTCAATATGGATCTGATTCTGATCCAAGAGCCTTTAACTTTGATGGTGAATTTAATATTGCCAACAGAGGGATTGTTGAATTCATCGAAATGTTAAAACTGGATGTAGCTTTTTTATACGACTTACTAGGTGCTTCTCAGGAGCAATCAATTAAGCCAAAAAAGTTTGCTCAAACCCATATTGATGAAGTTATTTTAGGTCATACTAATGAGCCAGAATTTAGAAAACTTCAGAATAATGAATTTATGGAAGCCCTTCGAGATAGAACGGTTAAGATTGATGTTCCTTATATAACTCGCCTTGATCAAGAAGTTCGTATTTATCAAAAAGACTTTAATGCAGAAAAGATACCTCATGTTCATATCGCACCTCATACAATTGAGATGGCAGCAACTTGGTCAATTCTTACGAGACTTGAAGAGCCAAAAAAGAGTGATCTTACTAAATTGCAAAAACTAAAGCTCTATAATGGTAAGACTCTTCCTG
>JAGSHI010000055.1 GCA_023954635.1 Bacteriovoracaceae bacterium | reverse complement strand
CGGAAAACTTTTAATTAATGAAAATATCTACTTCTCACATGACAAATCAGATATCTCAAGAAGTGCAAAAGAATCTCTTTTACGAATTGCAGAATCTATTAAAGACAACGCAAATGGTGTTACAAAAATTGTCGTTGAAGGACACACTTCAAAGGCAGGAGAGAATCAATATAACACTAAGCTTTCTAAGGAACGTGCTGCTAACGTGAGAAAGTTTCTTATCAATAACAATATTTCACCAGAATTACTCGATATAGTAGGTTACGGTGAAAAAAGAATTATTGATGGTAAAAAAAGTGCTAGCAACAGAAGAGTGGAATTTAGGATTTATCAGAAGAAACAATGATATCTAATTTTCTAGTCTCTCTCTTTTTTTTAAGTGTGCAAGCATTTGCCTTAAGCCTGCACACTAATGTCCAAGACAATTCAAAGCTAAAATTTAAATCACATAAGGGAGAAGGAAAATATTCAACTTACCTCTCTATGGATATCCAATACTCCCCTATTAAAAAATTATGGAGAGATGTTGAAAAAGAAACAAGTCTAACTCTAAAAAATCGAGGGGAGGCCCACATAACCGTCATCACGCCTCCTGAATACTTCAACCAACTCAAAGGATTTGTTACAATTGAAGAGATTGAAACGATTGCCAAAAAACGAAAAATACAATCCTCTGATTTTAAAGTTATCTGCCTAGGAAGAGGACTTAAAGATAATGATTCGACTTATTATGTTGTTGTTGAGTCGAAAGACCTTGAACTTATTCGTGAGGAAATCGAAAAGTTATTTTTTAAAAATGGCGGAAAAAAGGGAACCTTCAAGGCCAACCATTTTTATCCTCATATTACTGTCGGATTTACCAAAAGAGACCTTCACGAAAGTGACGGTATAACTAAGGGTAAAGATTCATGTTTCCTAGACTTATCTATGCATAACTAATTGTTATCTTAACCATAAGTATTATAAATTATATTTAGACGTCTTTTCAGAGTAAATTATCTCCACAAGGAGTGATTTATGAATCCAGAATTATCTAGAAGAAAGTTATTATCTCGAACACTCGCTGCAGGAGGAGCCGCTCTCATTGGAGGCAAGGCACTTGCTAAAAGCTGTGGCATAACACCTGATCAAACAGAAGGTCCTTTTTACCCAATCGTAGATCAAGAAGACAAAAGTAATGATCTCACTCACGTTAAAGGACGGTCTCAAAGGGCAAAAGGAGAAGTCGCGATTCTAAAAGGAATAGTTCAAGACGAGTTTTGTAAACCTATTCAAGGAGCTATGGTCGAAATATGGCAAGCTTGTGAGTCAGGGAAGTACAGTCACCCCTCTGATCCAAATCCTGCACAACTCGACCCTAATTTTCAATATTGGGGACAGGCAATCACGAATGCCAAAGGTGAATATAGTTTTAAAACTATAGTTCCAGGAGCATACCCAGCTGACTCAACGTGGGTAAGACCGCCTCATATTCATTTTAAGGTTCATCTCAGAGGGTTTGAAGAGCTGACCTCTCAACTCTACTGGAAAGGTCATCCGCTGAATAAAAAAGATAGAGTGCTACAGTCTCTTTCAAATAAAGAAAGAAAACTAGTTCTTGTAGATTTTAAAGATATCAATGGAATTCAAGTTGGAGACTTTAATATTTCGTTAAAATCATTTTAGATTGATGGTTGATTCCCAGCCGTAATGATCTGAGTAATTCATATCAAGGCCATCTTTGTTTTTAAAAGTTTTTTCAAAAGCAAGGTGGCCATTTTCAATTAAAAAATGAGGAGAAGCAAAGATATGATCTAACTTCCCACCTTCTTTATGACCTTTTTTGAAAAAGTTTGTAGGACTAGAGGTCGATATGTTTATTTTATCGTGAGGAGCTTGCATAAACCCTGGAAAAATATTTGGTAAGGCCAACCAGGATTTATCTTTAGCGTTTGGATGTTCTCCAGCATTGAGATCTCCTCCAAAAACAAGTGGATCATCACCGACATACTCTTCAAAAACATTTTTCATTTCAAGCATCTGTTTAGTTCGTACGTCCTCATAACTTTCACAATCAGGCCCAACTGCATTGTCACAATAATTGGCGATGAGGTGTGTATTCGCTACCCATATTTTTTCATTTGTTTTTAATTTAATTTGTGTAAGATAAACTGATTTTTGAGCAACCATTTCTCCATCATTAAAAACGTTGCCGAGCCGTCCTTCATTTTTGAATTCATAACGAAGAGACTTTAAGATAGGTAATTTAGATAATACAAGTAGTCCTGAACCAAGGTTGAGTTCTCTTCCGTGTCTTCCAGGACGAGGTCTGTATCCACCTCTCCTATGTCTTCTTCTATGGTTTACTCTCCAGTAACCAGAACCGATATCGGTAGTATATTTGTAACCACAATTTTTGAGTATTTTCCTGGAGCCTACAGTCCAGGCCTCTTGAATAAGAACAATATCCCAATTTTTATTATGAGGATGATCTTCATTTTTTAAAACATTGCAGATCTCAGTCATTCGCTCAGTCGCAAAAAAATCAGCTCCAATTTCAGGTTTTCTGTATACATTGAGAGTGAGTATCTTCACTTCACCGGAGAAGACCTTCAGACTTGAAAATAATAAAACGAGAGTCAGTATAAATCGCATATGACGCAACATATCATACCTGTATACTATTGCATCTCTTTTGAAAAATTTTCTAAGCGTTAAGATGTTGAATTTATTGAGTTTTTGACTAACAACAACCGTGAGAATCATCACTTGATTCTTTGTTACACCTCATCCACTCATACACGAGAGCACCTGAGGCACATCCAAGAATTGGCGCAAGGAAATAGAGCCAAAGGGATTCAGGATTTCCGCTCAAAACAGCAGGACCTAAACTTCTAGCAGGATTCATCGAGGCATTTGTTAGAGGACCTCCAACGAAAGCACACATGGCAACCGTTGAGCCGATCGCTATACCTGCCAACTCTCCTACGGCCCTCGAGTCCGTAGCAACACTTATAATCACAAACATCAAAGCAAATGAGAGAACAAACTCAACTCCAAAACCAACTGGTAAAGAAGTAGATAAAACGGTCGCTCCAAAAGTATTTTGAGGAGTGGCCCAAATAAATTTGTGAAAAAATGAAGCAGTTAAAGCTCCTAAAAACTGGGCGGCAAGATATCCAGGTACTCGAACAGTAGGAAATCTCTTAGTGATCCAAAATGCAATCGTTACTGCTGGGTTAAAGTGAGCTCCAGAAATATGCCCAGTAGCATAAATCATAATTGAAACGGCCCCACCAAAACAAATTGGTACTGCTAAAGGGTTTAACTCCTGAGGAATAAGCTGGCTTAAAATCATTGCGCCACACCCAAAAAAGACTAAGAAGAAGGTTCCTATAAACTCAGCCACATACTGAGAAGCTTGATGAGTTACTTTCATCTATTCTCCAAGATAGCTCTCTATATTATTAACAAAGTCTTTAATTTCATCTCGAACTCTTCGATAGATCTTTAGAATTTCTTCTTCATCTGTTATTTCTGCAGTTAATCTCGGAGGATCTTCGAAACCAACATGAATAATTTTTCCCCCCGAAAAGTAAGGACAATTTTCATGGGCATCACTACAGACTGTAAAAACTATATCAAAATTTTGTTCAGGTAATTCGTCTGTCGTGTTTGACTCATTGGAACTAATATCAATTCCAACTTCTTTCATCACTTGTACAGCTCTTGGGTTTATTCCATGCTTTTTAGTGCCTGCAGAGTAAGCCATTAAAACGTCAGACTTAATTGAGTTGGCGAACCCTTCGGCCATCTGACTTCGACAGGAATTCCCTGTACATAAAAAGAGTACTTTCTTCAAATTGAATCTCGATTAAGCTAAATTATTACTTAGCTTTTTTCTTTAGCGATATCTACCTTGAGGTTTCTACCAGCAAATTCTTGGCCATTAAATTTTTCTACGGCCTGTTGAGCTTCTTCAGGAGAACTCATTTCAACAAAGCCAAAACCCCTTGAACGCCCTGTATCTCTATCAGTAATTATCTTAGTAGATGTAACAGTTCCGGCATCACCAAAGTGTGCTCCTAGATCTTCCTCAGTCGTTTGAAATGAAAGATTTCCTACATACAATTTTGAACCCATAGCTCCTCCAAAGAATATTAAATTAAATTAGTAGTAATATCCCACTTTGACTAAATTCTCGCAACATTTACGCGTGGCAAAGTGAAATTTAGGTGATTATTAGCATCAAAGCAAGTTAGAATTCTGTCATGAAATTGATCGGAAGTGTCGCAAGCCCATATGTAAGAAGAATTCGTCTCCAGCTTAAAGAGAAAGACTACGAGTTCATACCAGTGAATGTGTTTTCAAAAGAGGGTCAAGAGTTAATCGAAAAACATAGTCCCACCAAAAGAGTGCCTATTCTCATCGATGGCGATAAGACGATCTGGGACTCACTATTAATAGCGAGATACCTACAAAAAGGTGTTGAGTTTGATTTAGAAACAGAAAAAGAACTCATTCTAATAAATGAGGCGAATGATTCTGCTATTAACTTATTTCAACTCAAACTCTTTGGCACGGACCCAACTGGTGATTCTAAATTTTCTAAAATCCAAAAAGAAAGAATTAATTTTATATTAGATAGATTCGAAAGTGATATTCCGACAGTTGAAATTTCAAAACAATGGTTATTCTGTCTTCTTGACTGGCTTGATTTTAGAGAAGTTCTTGAATGGAAAAAAGATCGACCTCATTTGGTAAATCTTCAAAAAACGATGTCAGGTACAGAAGATGCAACGATAACAGATCCTCGTCACTGATTTTCTTTTAGCTTCATATTACTTTTAATTAAAATTTTCAAAGAATCTAGTGTTGCATTCATCACTTGCATTTCAGCTTTTATTTTAGCTAAGTCTGTTGTCCGAATACTATTAACCGTATTTTCAATATCTAAAACTTTCTTTTTTGCGTATTTTATATCTTCCGTAAGTTTAGGAAGGTTACTTTTATCAACGAGGCTACAGCATCCTCCGGAGGAGTCTTTTTCAATTTTATCAACTCTCTTTTTTAATTTATCAAACTGCCCTTTTCCAAGAGAACTGACTTTCTTTTTTAAAGATAAATATGATTTTGAGATTTGAGAAAGGTAGCTTTCCATTTTTTCGATTCTTTCATCTTTAGCTCCTTGCCCGTCACTGGAGAATGTACTTAATGAACCACTCTGAGCAAAAAGCATTGATGTACTAAAGATAAATAGAATTAAAAACTTCATGTGATCTCCTAGAATTCTTAAATTCTATAGGAAATCATGGCCGATGTGAATGTTTGTGATAAATCTTCGTCTTTTTATAACGAGATGAGACTATTTCAAAGAGGTTCTTTTTTCTTGAGTGAATTATTCCAGCTAAAGGGTTTTCTTTGAGCCCTAGCTTCTCAAGTGACTTTTGATAACGAGTACTTATTTTATTAAAGATAGGCTTATTCTTTTCATTCTTAGAATCAGCTATTTTTTTGGCATTTGCCTCTTCCTCTTCACTTTCTTCATCTTTCTTTTTCTTTTTGGATTTCGATCCTGACTTTCCTAGACCGCCGCTTCCAAACAGACCTCCGCTACTAGCGGACCCAGAAGATCCAGCTCCAATCGATGCAAGTTTACTGGTATGTTTATCTTTACCGACTTTAATTTCATTTGCTCTCCCACCTTTTGGTACGTAAGAAGAAAAAAGCATTTCTTTTGCACTATAGGAACCTGCGAGTTTCTCAAGGTTGTTAGTAGATAGACTTGCAAGTAATGAGTCTCCCAGACCAGAGTTTCGCTTCTTTGATTTGATTTTTTTAAGTTTAGAGTTTCTTACATATTTTCTTTTAAAGTAAGTTTGTAATCGTTTTGAGAAATTAAATGCACTAGATGACTTTGCTTTTGCACTTATGCTTGCACTTTTAGTATCAGGAGATAAAAATCGACTTTTACTTTTTGACTTGTCCCCTTCGGTTTTGGAAGTTTCTGCAGATGTTCCAACTCCTCCCCCACCAGGGTTAGTTGTAAATGATCCCGAGATACTACTCACACCATTCACACTTCCTGCAGCCCCAGTATCGGGAGCTCCTAGTCCGTTTGAATCTGCAAAACCTTCGGCATCAATTTCAGGAGCTTCTCCATCATTTAAATTATTGGCCATAAAAACATTAACACCCTCAGAGTCGAGTTTAAATTTATAAAAAAGGTAACCAACTTCTGCTCTTTCGCAATCAATACCGACTCCACCTAAACAAGCAGCACTTCCTCTTTGGGTATCGTAGCAATATAGCTTTTGAATATCTGAATCCTCAGAGGCCTCACAATCAACATAAGATGGGTCATTCAAAATTCCTGTGTAGAAAGTTATTCCTGCTGCAATACTTTGTTTGATCATCTCAGAGACTATCAAGCGACCCATTGGAAAAAGAGCTGCCGACTTCATCTCATTTGCAATTCTTGAGAATTCTCCATCGTCGCAAGTTCTCCCTGTTTGAGCACAGTTTGAAAGTGTTTGATATCGAGTATCACTCTTTGCATTTGCAGAATTTGTTGCAACCGGAGGAATCATATAAGGACTCTTATAATAACTAATCCAGCTAGAACAATCAGACTTCATTCTATTTAAGTAACTATTAAGAGAAAATCCAGCAGGTGGTGAACTACAAATCCCTCCTAAATCAAATCCTTGGTATGTGCTCCCCATAGTAGGTAGTGCAACTTCTCCTGATAAGTCATTCATAGAGTCTAAGACTCCAGTCATGTAAGTATTTTCTTCAGACTTAATGGCCACTAGAGTTGATGGATAAGGAGTTATATCTGTTTTGCATGTTTGTATCCATGCGTTCTCAGCAATTTTTTCATCTTTTGTAATTTTATCAGCTCTTATTTGTTCAAGCTTTGTTACATCATCTGGAGGTGTCGCTGCATCAGCGATTAGAGTATCCAACTCTGCAATTGTTGTTGTTAAAGAAAGTGAAAGATCATTTAAACCAGCTTCAATTGCATTTGTTAAAGCTGTAATAGATGATTGATTTTGGTTTTCAAGAGTTGTTAATCTCGGAAGGAAATTATTTACACCTTGAGAAGGTCCACTACCAGAAGCACACCGTCCATAAGAGCTTGCTTCAGAATTTATGACATTCGTAGATTGTGATTGGTTGATTGTATAATTTCCGTACCGAGTGAGTTTTTGAGAGATTGCAGTTTTTAAAATTGTAATACTTTCTTTGTAGTTTCTTAAAACTTCAAGTTGAACACTTTTTTCATTTGTATCTAATCCTTGAATTTCACGGTAGAGAGCATCAAGTCCGTCGGCAAGAATTCCAGATGCATCAGCAGCACCTTTTTCACTATTTAAATATGTATTTCCTGAACTGATAATCGCCGAGAGTTCATTTGAAGAAGCCGGAGTATAGGTAATCCCAATTGCCATTAAGGTTACGAGTAATTCCTCATTGGCCTCACCTCGTAATTTCTTTTCAACCTTTGATTTATATTTTGCGTAATTGTTATCAGGGTTGGTCGGAGGTGGAAGGATTTCATCAATCGCAGCTCCGATGAGTCTATCGTAATTTGAGCTGTTGAGTTGGGAAGCCTGTTGTGCTGTTGTTTGAGCGTGAAGAGGCAGTGACATCATCAAAAATGCCAACGCACTTAAAATCAAATATTTATTCGATTTATCCCCCATCATTAATACTATTTTACCAACTATTTGCTTTTGAAGCGTCATACAATGAACTAAACTCAATAATTTCAAATGTTTATATATTTCTAGGAATAATTATGTCGCCACAATTAGTTGGAATTGTGCCCCTTTTTGGATAGATACTATGAATGCCTTCAGATGCCATACATTCACCAACCCCAGCAGGTCTTTTTTTTGCAATATTGTGGAGAGAAGATAACAAAAATCTTGAGAGTATAAAGTCACTGATTCAAGAGAAATGGGGAAAGATTATTTCTGAATACTCTCCAGAATATTTTCCAATGAAAGAGTATTATCAAAAAGAAATGGGATCTCCCCTCTCAAGAATCTATCTTATGGTAGATGGCCCCCATGAAAGAGAGGCCTTATTAGATACTAAAGTTTGGGCAATGGAAGTTGAAAGAGAAACTTCAAAGAATGAAAAGAGACTCATCAACATAGACCCAGGTCTCATTTGTTTGGAGCAGCTACTTCTTATTTCTACCAAGCCCTATTCCCATCGGGTTTATTCAGGAAACAACCTCTACACTGAACTGACTTACCAGTTTAAAGACAAAACCTATGAATCCTTACCTTGGACATATCCAGATTATGTACAGGAAGAGACTATCCAGTTCTTTGTTAAGTGCCGGAAATTACTTAAGAACCTCTCTTAAATTGCTCCCAAATACCAACAACAGTATGTATGTTTTTCAAAATTAACGCAGTGTCTAAAAAATTATGATAAATATCAGCTACAACCGTACTTAATATTGAACAATGACTAGGGATATCTTTGTGAAAAAGACATTACTGCTTCTCGGCACTTTACTTTTATCAGCTCCACTTATGGCGAACGAGACTCCAATTTTCTATTGGGATAATCAAGACCATTTTGTTGAAGCAAAAAATTGCCACATCACTCCAGTAGATTCTAACAAGTTTCGAATTTCCAAATATTTTGGAAAAGGGACAAGCAGTACGGAAAACCTAAGAAATGTGAATGGAGTGAGAACTTCTTTTTTGCAAAATGGATCACTGGTAAAATTTATTAGCGGTAAAAAGCTTAAAGATTACGAGAAAATTGAAGTCGTTGGTCTTAATACATTATCTGATTCAGTAGCAAGATGGTCGAGCAAAAGACTTGATCGTGGTTACCTTTATAATAGATCAATGAATCCATTTGATGATTACGCACTTAGACTCGATCAAAAAGCTCCAAATGTAAGTCTCGGTAAAGTTAAAGAAAAAGTGAGTGGTCTCTTTTTTAAGATCGCTGTCGAGGATTCATATTTCAAATTAAATTGTCCGGAGTTCGCAAAAGATAGAGAGTACATTATGTTTCGTGTTTATGATGAAACAGTTCAAGATGCTCCAATTGCTTATGCAGGAGTTTACTGGGATGAAACAGCAATCTTTCGTTCTTTTCAAACTTTTTCAAAAGCTGAAGCTCACAGACTAGTAAATCATATTCTAAATGAAGACAGACTTGAGGAAGAACTTAACGGCTCTATTCAATTTGGAGAAAGTAGTTTAACTGATGATGCTAGTAATGATGATAGTGACGTTATCTCAGCTGACGACAATGAGTTAGATGCCACTGCGACAGACGAAGATAATAATGATGATAACAGTGATGAAAACATTTCTGATAATCAAGATGCTGTTGTAGAAGGACCACTTGACTACAGAGTATGTATCGCAAGTAAAAAATTAAACATAAGAAACGAAAGACTTGATAAGGTTGTCTACTCAGCGAGAAAAGGTGAAAAAGTTAAGATCTTTCAAGGTTGGGGAAACAACTCCCAAAATAGAACAATCAATGGTGTAAATTATAAATTCATTAAGATTCAACTTAGTGGAAGAGAAGCCTCAGACCAAACAATTGGTTGGGCCGCTCAGAGATATATTAAAATAAAAAGCCAGTGTAAGTATCTTTCAAATTCAGGATCTGGTGCGACTTCAGGAGACAACACTTCTGAAGGGAGTGTTGAGATTTCAGGTCTTAACGATTCAAAGTGCTGTGAGTTTCCAACAGTGAAAAAAGTTACTCACAGATTCAACTCAGGAATGAGAAGGTTTGGTGCAGGTAGATCAGGAGGAGCAAGACTTCATGCAGCTTGTGATCTTTATCGTTATAAAAATGAACCTATACTCTCAGTAGCTCCTGGAAAAATAATTCGTAATAAGTATTATTTTTACCAAGGAACCTATGCACTCGAAGTAAGACACTCTGGTGGCTTTGTTGTGAGATACGGAGAGATAACTGGAAAGTCAGCATCTGGAACATCAGCAGGACGATCAGTTAAAATGGGGCAGCAGATTGGATATATGGGTAAAGTGAATTCCAACTGCTGTAGACCTATGTTACACTTTGAACTTTATAGTGGGTCAAAATCGGGTTCATTAAGTAGAGGTGGAACTAGATACAGAAGAAGGTCTGACTTGCTAGATCCTACTGAGTATCTACTTCAATGGGAAAGTAGGAATTTTTAATTGAAAAAATCTTTATTTGTATTATTAATAATTGCGGGTGTTGGAGTTTGGTTTTATTCAAATTCAAAACCAAAAGATAACACCCATGATTCATTAGTTGATCACGACCACGGCCATAGTCACAAACAAATACAAAACGTCACTCCAATATCTCCTCCTAAAATTTCAGGAGAAGCCAAGACACCGATAAAGTATGAAAAACCAAAAAAGATAAAAGAGAAACCCTCTAATGAAGAAAATTCCTTAAGTAGTCTTGCAGAAGTCCTTACAATTTTTGGAAATAGCCCAATTGGATACGAACCCTTAGTGGACCAACTAAGAGATTGGGATCTAGAGCCTGTTGTTGCTAAAGATACAAATCAATATACAGGTACAATGGCCGTTATTAGGACCAAGAGTACTCTCCCAGGAACTCGTTATTTTCATGCGCAGTATTTTTCTGATGAGAATGGGGAGAATCATCTTCAACATATGTCATTTGAGTTTCGTCCGGGGGATGGAGCTTTTCAAAAAGCTAAAGACTATGTAGTTAAAAAGTTTAAGCTCAAGTCAAAACCAGCAATGGATAAACCTGATTTTGCGTCATGGAATATTCCTAATGGGTATCTCGTATGGGTTAAGGTAATGGGCCCTGAAGATCTAAAAGACGACCCATTCAATGCCTATACTATAAAAGACAAAGGAACTATTCGAGTTGCCATGGAACTTGAAATTCATGATGGTCCTTCTTCACACGATGCTGATGCTCACAAAGATTAATGTCCAATAAATAGCATCATAATACATAAAATATTTATGACATAAAGAAAGCCAGAAATATCTTTAGCTTTTCCCGATGCAAGTTTACAGACAGTATACGAAAGAAATCCCCAAATAATTCCATTTGAAATTGAAAATGTTAATGGAATTAAAAGCATTGCCAAAAATGCGGGAATTGCTTCATCTAGTTCGTCCCATTTTATATCCAGGACAGGCTTCATCATAAAGACACCGACTAATACTAACGGAGGAGCCGTTGCAATTGAAGGTATCATTGAAAGCAGAGGGGAAAGAAATAAGAACGGCAGAAAAAGTAGACCTGCAGTTACAGACGTCAAACCGGTTCTTCCTCCCTGCTGAATTCCTGCAGCGGATTCGATATAACTAGTCGTCGGAGAAGTTCCGACTAATCCAGAAAAAGTTGTTGCAACAGCATCTACGATTAATGATTTTTTAATTCGTAGTGGCTTTCCATTTTCATCAATAAGTCCGCCAGCGTGAGAAACACCTACAAATGTTGAAAGAGTATCGAATAGGTCTGTAAAAAGCAGACTAAAAATTGCTGGAATATAAGCAAACTTTAAAGACCCTACAAAATCGAGATTAAAGAAAAGAGAAAAGTCTGGAGCAGCAGTTAATCCTTTATAACTTACAAGAACGTCCTCACCCCAACCTCTACCAAGAGTACTTGCTATTAACGTTGTCAGAACTATACCTAACAAAAGTCCACCGGTTACTTTTCTAATGATAAAGATTGTTGTGAGAGCAAGACCAAATAAAAAGGTAAGGGTTTCAGGAGTCATTTTTCCTAATGTAACAACAGTTGCAGGGCTAGAGACTACGAGTCCCCCATTTTTAAATCCAATGAAAGCAATGAATAAACCAATCCCGCAGGCAATGGCCTTTTGTAGACTTTTTGGAATTGAATCAACAATCATTTCCCTTACTTTAAAAACAGAAAGAAGAATAAAAACAATCCCTGACCAAAAGACGGCTCCAAGTGCTGTAGGAACAGGCATTTTCATTCCAAGAACAAGTGTAAATGCAAAAAATGCATTTAACCCCATCCCGGGTGCAAGCAATATAGGATTGTTAGCATAAAGCCCCATCCCTATCGTGCTCACTAAACTAACTAAAACCGTTGCAGTTAAAACTGCAGAAAATGACATTCCGGCTTGAGATAGAATCGCTGGGTTAACAACAATAATGTAGGCACAAGCGAGAAAGGTTGTTATTCCCGCAAGTATTTCAGTCCTAACATCAGACTTAAATTTCTCTAGTTCAAATATTTTCATACTTTAAGGTTGTCATAGTTTCCCAAAAGCTTCCAGTCTTACTATGATAGAAAAATGGAAATTCTTATTATTGGTGGAAATAAATTTTTTGGTAAGCGATTGGCTACTCTTCATATCGATCAGGGACACAAGGTGACACTGCTCAACCGAGGAAACGTTGATGATGGGTTTAAAGAAAACGTAGATAGAATCGTTTGCGATAGAACCGATACATCTAAAATGAAAAAAGAGCTCGAGTCCAAGTCTTGGGATATTGTCTATGACCAAGTCTGTTTTGATTTTGAAACGGCCAAAGAGGCCTGTGAAATATTCAAAGGTAAAACCAAGAAATTTGTCTTCACCTCCACTCAATCTGTATACGGAGAAGGATCTGATATAAAAGAAAGTTCATTTGATCCCAAGACGCATAGTTTTGATAAAGAAGAAACAGCTCAATCAAATTATGGAGAGGCCAAAAGGCAAGCAGAAGTGGCCTTCACACGACACGCCTCTTTTCCAGTCGCCATGCTGAGATTTTCATTAGTCCTTGGTGAAGACGATCCAACGGGAAGACTTACTTGGCATATTGATCGAATCAAAAACGAAACTCCAATTTACCTACCTTCTCTAGACGCAAAAGTTAGTATGATCCACTCGAGTGATGCCGCAAATGCTTTATTCAAAGTTGGAACGTCTGAATTTACTGGTCCTATCAATGCAACGGGGGCAGAACCAATTGAGTTGAGTCACCTCATCTCTTCAATTGAATCGAAATACAATAAAAAGGCGATCCTTCTCAATAACGAGGATAAAGAAAACTGGTCACCCTACGGTATTTCTTCCGATTGGTGGATGAACACAGACCTTCTCCAATCTGAGTTTTTCAAGGCCAAAGGCCCAGATTCCTGGCTTTCAACGCTTATTTAAAACAAGCTACCAGTTTAAATTAACTCGAGAGATCACTATGAGCTCCATAAGTTATTGTATTTACGTTCACAACCTAACGGTTATTAATTTTTTCAATTTTAATTGACTTAAATATTAAAAAACTTTATTTTACTAAACATGAAAACAACAAAACTAAAGATTAATACTCCCTGCCCCGCCTGCGAAGGCCAACTGTATCCCACAGCGCTGGGATGCTCACAATGCTCAACTGAGATCAAAGGTCCCATTAGAGTTAACCCGCTTATGCAACTTGATGATGACATGATGCACTTTCTCATGGTCTTCATTCATTGCGGTGGAAAAATTTCAGATATGGAGAAGGCCCTAGGGATTAGTTACCCAACAGTGAAAACGAAACTTTCAAAGTTACAAGAGTTGGTCGCTTCATCTCCTGTTGGAACAGAAGAGAAACAAGCAGATTTAAATATTATGAATGTTTTAAAAGAAATGGAATCTGGCAATGTCGACTATTCCAGCGCCCTTTCTAAAATTAAAGAACTCAAAAATAAATAAGGATAAGAAAATGAAAGAAGAAATTTTAAAAATCATGGATATGAACAAACAAGGTAAAATTTCTGATGACCAAGCAGCTGAACTTTTATCTGCATTAAGATCAGAAGAAGAAAAACCAAAAATGAAAACTCCAGAGGTTGAAGTAGAAACTGAATACTCTGAAGAGAAGAAAGATAATAACAATAATAAAGGACTTTTTGATTTGTCGGAACTAGGAGGACTAATTTCAGAGCTTGTAAATGTCTCAATAGAAGGTGCGATGGGCGAAGTAAAAGAGGCCATTAAAGATGTAAAGACTAGTTTTAAGTCTTCTGGTTTAGGTGGGAACAACACAATGTCTAATGTTGAAAAGCCAACTGGAGAAAATTATATTTTTGAAGATAATCAATTTCATGTAAGCAATGTTAAAGGCATTTATCTAGATGATTGTGAAATGACCGATAATCAATTTCAAGCTTCACGTGTTGCCGACCTAAAAATTTACGGTGGCTCACTAAGAGATGGACAATTCCAAGGTTCTTCTGTTGAAGAGCTAGAGTTAGTTGACAGCAATATTTCTGACGTAAAATTCCAAGGGACGAAGTCGAGTAAGTTTTTGATTAAAGACTCTGGGATTCAAGATCTTAATCTCCAAGGTGTTGCCCTAAAGTCTACAGAGCTAATAAAAGCAAAATGGACTGATGTACAATTAAAGGGAGTAAGCCTATCGAACTCCAAAGTCCTCGATACAAAATTTGAAGATGTTGTTTTTAATGGTTGTACTTTTAAAGGAACAACTATTAATGGAATGAAAGCAACAGACTCTCATTGGAAAAATGTAAAGTTAATTGATTGCTCTATTGAAAATGTTCAACTTGAAGATATTCATATTAGTGATGTTAACTTAGTTGGGAAGAAAGCAACTTCAACTGAAGAGTTCCTAGAGCTTATCAAGTAAGGAGCCATCCCCTCCATAAAGATACTAAAGATCGAGAGGTCATTGTTTCAAAGTCTATGAAAAGACTTTTAAGCTCTGGCCTCTCCCTTAACTCCTTAAGATCTCTAGTTAAACCTGACTGTTGAAAAACTCCTATAATTAATGAAAAGCTTGTTACAACTAACTGGGCTGCACTTTTAACTTCTAATTCAGGAATGAGGGCCTGAAAAACGTCAACCAAACTTCCCATGGCCTGCATAAGCATTAATTTAAATTCAATAATTTTCTCTTCAGAAACATTTTTTTCAAGGATACTCGGTCCAATAGCAGCTAACCTTAAAAAATCTTTATCCTCTACGAGCGGATCAACTAAGGCCTCAGCTAAAACTTCAAAAGTGAGAACACCGTCATTCAACTCCTCAAAAACCTGCTGTAGATAAGCTGCGTATTTATCAGAGAGAATATCAAGAAATACTTCTTCTTTCGTTTTGAAGTATAAGTAAAAAGTTCCCTTCGCGACTCCTGACTCCTTAACAATTTTATCAACAGAACAAAGTTTTCCCGACTTAGAGTAAAGATTAAGAGCACACTTTTTTATGTGCTCCCTCTTTGCAGCTTTTTCCTCATTACTTGTTGATCTAACCTTTGCCATTTTAGATTCCTATTTCATTTGTACGTGAGCGACTCTCGTATCTCGTATGTTTCGCTCAGCTAAGTATTATAAGTCACAAATGACCATTAGTCACTTACAAATGACTAAGAGTCACTAAGAAAAAGGGTTTAAGATAATACGCACATAGTCAATAAATTCAGAGAGATAGAGTAGATAAACTTTCATTTTGATTAAAAAGTCTCGTGGCACTTTTAAACAATGTGGATAGAATAACCTATTCAAAATTTAATCAAGGTGGATTTATGAGTACTATGGACGGTGGTGGCGATAAGCTCGAACGCACACTTGGACCTCTAATGTTGTGGGGACTTGGTGTTGGGTACGTTATTTCTGGAATGTATTTCGGATGGAACCTGGGGCTACCGGCCGGTGGAACTTTAGGCCTTGCGATTGCAACTGGTTTTATCATCGTCATGTATGTGACTTTTACTTTTAGCTATACAGAACTTGCTTGTATGATTCCAAAGGCTGGTGGTGCTTTTGATTATGCCAATAAAGCACTTGGACCTAACTGGGGATTTCTAGGAGGAATGGCCCAGAATATCGAATTCATTTTTGCTCCTCCGGCAATCGCTTATGCAATCGGAGCTTATCTCAACACTTTTGTCGAATCTGATATGACTTTAGTATTTGCTATCAGTGCCTACTTTATTTTTACTGGTGTTAATATTGTAGGAGTAAAAATAGCGGCAACTTTTGAATTGATTATTACAATTATCGCTGTCGTTGAATTACTTATTTTTGCTGGAGTAAGTCTCCCTCACTTTGAAGTTGCAAACTTAACAAGAAATGCTCTTCCAAATGGGTACAGTGGAATCTTTGCCGCAATACCATTTGCTATTTGGTTTTTTCTCGCTATTGAAGGTGTCGCAAATGTCGCAGAGGAAACAATTAATCCACAGAGAAACGTTATCATTGGATTTGGTTCTGCAATTCTAACTCTAGTTATTCTTTGTATCCTAACCTTCACTTCTGCTGTTGGAGTAGGTGGATGGGAATCTGTTGTCTATGAAGCAGGGGGAACTCAAGCTCTAGATACTCCTCTCCCACTTGCTCTTAAACAAATTGTTGGAGGTAGTTCTTTTCTCTACCATCTCCTCGTATGGGTTGGGATTTTTGGATTAGTCGCTTCTTTTCATGGAATTATTCTCGCAGCAGGAAGGTCTACCTTTGAGTTTGGACGAGTAGGATATGTTCCAAGAATTCTTGGAAAAACCCATTCGAAATTTAAAACACCGGCAGTTGCCTTAATAGTAAACATGATTATCGGAATTATAGCTCTCTTTACTAACAAGACTGGTGAAATTATTACGATTGCTTGCTTTGGAGCACTCTCACTCTATATCATTTCGATGATTTCACTTTTTAAGTTAAGAAAAGATCATCCTGAAATGGAGAGACCTTTTAAAGTTCCAATGTATCCCCTCTTCCCATTACTCGCCTTAATTATTGCTTCTGTCGCTTTGATTGCAATGACTTGGTATAACAAAGGCCTAAGCCTATTTTTCTATGGACTCATGGCCGGCTCATTCTTGTGGTTTAAATTCTTTGTAAAAGAAGAAACTAAAAGATTGGCAACGGCTTAAGGAGATAATTATGAAAATGTCAAAAGAACAAATAATTGAACAAGTTAAAAGGTATAAAGGTGAGAAAGTTAAACTCGCTATAACTGATGTTGACGGGATTCTGAGAGGTAAAGTTATACACCTTAAAAAATTTCTTTCTATTGTAGAAGGCGGTCTCGGTTTTTGTAATGTTGTCTTTGGTTGGGATTCATCTGACTTATGTTACGACAAAGTCGATTATACAGGCTGGCACTCTGGCTACCCAGATGCCAATGCAAACCTAGATCTCAATACCTTTAGAACAGTTCCTTGGGATGAAGACATTCCATTTTTCTTAGCCGACTTTGCGGATGAGAATGGTGGACCACTTGGTGTTTGTCCAAGAAGTCTTTTGAAGAGAATTAAACAAGAAACAGAAGATGCTGGTTATAGTGCAAGTTTCGCTCAAGAGTTTGAATGGTTTAACTTTAGAGAGAATTCTGAAGATTTAAACGATAGAGGATTTACTTCTCCAGAACCTATTACAAAAGGTATGTTTGGCTACTCCCTACTAAGAGCGAGTCAGAACAAAGAATTTTTCAATGATCTTTTTGATCTCTGTAATCAGTATAGAGTTCCTATTGAAGGACTTCATACAGAAACAGGGCCAGGAGTTTATGAAGCAGCGATACTTTATGATGATATTTTAGAAAGTGCAGATAGAGCAGTTCTTTTTAAAGCTGCAGCAAAAGAAATTGGACACCTTCACGGAATAATTCCGACGTTTATGGCGAAATGGAATGATGATTATCCGGGAAGTTCTGGTCATGTTCATCAAAGTATTTGGAAAGATGGTAAGAACTTATTTCATGATGCCTCTGCAAAAGATGGAATCAGTGAAACAATGAAATCTTATATTGCAGGAGTTCTTCACTGCATGCCTCAACTTACCCCAATGTATGCGCCGACAGTAAATAGTTTTAAGCGTTTAGTTGAGGGAGCATGGGCACCGACAACATTGACTTGGGGAATTGACAACAGAACAGTAGCCGTAAGAGCTCTTCCAGGTTCGGATAAATCAAGCCGTATTGAATTACGTGTTGTTGGAGCAGATGCTAATCCATATCTAGCAATGGCGGCGACACTAGCTTCAGGAATGTATGGAATAAAAAATAACCTAAAACTCGAAGTTGAAGCAACAAGAGGAAATGGTTACGAAAATAAATCGAACGGTGTTCTCCCAAGAAACCTTTTTGATGCCGCAGTAAAGATGAGAGAGTCTGAGCTAGCTCGAAAGTTTTTTGGTGATGAGTTTGTTAACCACTTTACCAATACTCGTGTTTGGGAATGGAACCAATATTCAGCCTCAATCACTGATTGGGAAAGAAAACGATATTTCGAAATTATTTAAGAGGTAATTATGGATTGGAATCAACGCTATACTTATAATTTTCCTACTATTGTTCGCTTTGGAGCAGGAGTTATTGATGAACTTGGTCCATACCTTAAAGATCTAGGACTTTCTAAACCTTTAATCGTATCTGATAAGTTTCTTTCAGAGCTTCCTTTCTTCAAGAACATTACAAAAGATCTTAATGCTAAAGGGTTAACAGCTTCTGTTTATACAGGGGTTTCAAAAAACCCTATAAAGTCTGATGTTCTCTCAGGAGTGAAAGCATTCCATGAGTCCAATTGTGATTCAATTGTTGGACTGGGAGGCGGCGCAAGTATGGATGTCGCTAGAGCTATTGCGATGAAGGCCCATCATCCAGACAATGACCTTTTTGATTTTGATGATGCAACAGGTGGCGATAAGTTTGTCGTTAATGAGATACCTCACTTTGTTACTGTTCCAACGACTAGTGGAACTGGTTCAGAAGTTGGACGCTCAACTGTTATTGCAGATGATGAGACACATAGAAAAAGAGTCCTCTTTTCACCTCGAGCGATGGCCTCTAGAGTTTTTGCAGACCCCGTTCTTTCTATGGAGCTTCCAGCTCATGTGACTGCGGCAACAGGAATGGATGCACTCACTCATAATATTGAAGCGTATCTCTCTAAAGGATTTTCTCCTTTATGTGATGGTGTTGCAATCGAAGGAATTAAGTTAGTTTCTGAGTCTCTTGAGAAAGCGACACTCTCCCCTGATTTAGAATCAAGATCTAAAATGATGATGTCGGCTCTTATGGGTGCGACATCATTTCAAAAAGGACTGGGGATCGTTCACTCACTAGCTCATCCTCTTTCAACCGTCTTTGATACCCACCATGGACTAGCGAATGCAGTTATGCTTCCCTATGGTCTTGAATTTAACAAAGAGGTTTCCGCTGAACGATTTAAGTTTCTTGAAAAAATCATTGGATGCAACGACCTTATTCAATGGGTAAACTACTTAAATAAGAGACTCGGAATGCCTGCCTCGTTAAAAGAAATGGAACTTGATTCCTCAAAAATTGACGAGCTTTCTGACTTGGCGCTAGCTGATGTTTGTCACCTTTGTAATCCAAAAGAAGTCACACTTGAAAACTTTAAAAGTATTTATAACAAGGCCTTTTCATGATCAAGATCGGACTGACTGCTTGTTTTATGTATCCAGATCCATCGAGAATCGTTTTTGGACACAAATCTCTGACTTATATGGAAAACGATATGCTTCGTTACATAATGCGAGATGGTGTGCTTCCAATTCTTATTCCAGATCTTCCATTTGACCAACTGACTCCAATCCTTAAAGAATTAGATGGAATTGTTTTTCAAGGAGGAGTTGATCTCTCCCCTGAAAGTTATGGTGACGACTTCTTAAATAAAGAAAAATGGCCGGGTGATAAATACCGCGATGACTACGAATTAAAAATCGCTGACTATGCCTTTAAAAACGATATTCCAATGCTTGGAATCTGTAGAGGATTTCAACTTCTCAATGCCTACTTCGGTGGAAAACTTCACCAAGACCTTGAAACAGAAATACAAACTCCTATGGAACATCGTAATGCAGAAACCTACGATACTATTCACCACTCAGTGGAGTTAACGACAAAGGGCTACTTATCTAACCTCTATAATAATAAATCGAAGATAGAGGTTAATACAGTTCATCACCAGGGAGTAAAAGACCTTGGAGCTGACCTTGTAGAAGAGGCCAGATGTCCTGATGATAATTTAATTGAAGCATTTACCTACAAAAATATGGATCGGAAATATGTTCTCGGGGTTCAATGGCACCCAGAGTTCTCTCCGACAATAAAAGATAAAGTAGATGACCCTACTCCTATTTATGATGATTTTTTAAAGGCCATCGAACAAAGAGGTTAAAATGGATATACTAAATCCTGCGAATGGAACAACTGTAGAAACATTTGTGACAGACTCTCCACAGACTATCGAAGATAAATACCAAGCTGCTAGAATCGCTCAAACTCAATGGGCAAAAAAAGATATCTCTGAGAGATTAGAAACTATTTCTAAATTCAGAGAGCTCCTAAAAAGAGATGTTGATACTCTCGCGCTTGACCTGACAAAAGAAACAGGAAAGCCACTTTCTCAATCTAAAAATGAAGTTATTGGTGGTCTTGGAAAAATAAAGTTTTTCCTTGAAGAAAGTGAATCATTACTTGCGACTGAGAAAGTTCATGAGGATGGAAATACAGAAGAATTTCTAGGCTATGACCCACTTGGAGTCATCGCAAATATTTCAGCGTGGAACTATCCTTACCTAGTTGGTATCAATATTTTTATACCTGCTCTCATTAGTGGGAATGCAGTTCTCTACAAGCCTTCTGAATTTTCAATGATGACGGGAAGACATATTGCGAGACTACTCCATGAAGCAGGTGTTCCTAGTGAAGTATTCGCTCCTGTTTATGGTGACGGTTCAGTTGGGGCCTTACTTTGTAACCTTCCACTAGATGGGTACTTTTTTACTGGTTCTTATCCAACAGGTAAAAAGATTGCAGAAGCAGTTGCCGGACAACTTGTTCCTGTTGGCCTTGAACTTGGAGGAAAGGATCCTCTTTATGTCACAGAAAAAATTCCAAGTATAGAAGATGCTGCAGAGTCTGTTGCGGAAGGAGTTCTGTATAACAACGGGCAAAGTTGTTGCTCCGTCGAAAGAGTTTATGTCCACGAGAGCATCTTTGATGAATTTACAACACACTTAAAAAATAAAATGAGCGAATGGAAAGTTGGAGACCCAATGGATGAATCAACTGGTTGTGGAGCTATTACCAGAAGACCTCACCTGGAGT
>JAGSHI010000210.1 GCA_023954635.1 Bacteriovoracaceae bacterium | reverse complement strand
TGTTGATTTTAAGGAGCTGAGAATGCCAACGATTAACCAGTTAATCCGTAAAGGTAGAACTGACAAATTTTCAAAAACTAAATCACCTGCTTTGAAGGCCTGTCCTCAAAGACGTGGTGTTTGTACTAGAGTTTACACAACGACTCCAAAGAAACCTAACTCTGCTATGAGAAAGGTTTGTAGAGTTAAGCTTACCAGTGGATTTGAAGTAACTTCATACATTGGTGGAGAAGGTCATAACCTCCAGGAACACAGTATTGTCCTAATTAGAGGTGGTAGAGTAAAAGATCTTCCAGGTGTTCGTTACCATACTATCCGAGGAGCACTTGATGCGACTGGTGTAGATAAGCGTGGTCAACGTCGTTCTAAGTACGGTTGTAAAAAACCTAAAAAATAATTAACTAACTAATTAAACTGCCACCATTCCTACGAATGGTGGACTTGGTTTAATAAGAGTAATCCTATTTATATAGGGTGAAGAGAGGAAAGTATGAGTAGAAAGCATAGAGCAGTCCCTAGACAGGTCCTTCCTGATCCAAGATTCCAAGACATCGTAGTTACAAAATGTGTGAACTCACTAATGTTAGGTGGAAAAAAATCTGTAGCAGAAAAAATCTTTTACGGAGCTATGGACTTAGTTGAAAAGAAAACAGGTGATGAGCCTCTTAAAGTATTTAAGAAAGCTCTCTCAAATATTAAGCCTGCGGTTGAGGTTAAATCTCGTCGTATTGGTGGTGCCACTTACCAAATTCCAGTTGAAGTACGTCCAGCACGACGTCAGTCACTGGCTCTTCGTTGGTTACGTGAGTATTCAAAAGGAAGAAATGGTAAAACTATGGTTGAGCGTCTTGCTGATGAAATCATCGATGCTGCTGAAAACCGTGGTGGAGCTGTTAAGAAACGTGAAGACGTTTACAAAATGGCTGAAGCTAACAAGGCTTTTGCTCACCTGAAGTGGTGATTTAGAAAATTATTAAGTTTAATTTCAATAAGGCCCTCTCGTTTCACGACGACAGGGCCTTTTTTTTATCCTAAAATACGTACATGGCAAAAATAGAGAAGATTAGAAATATTGGGATTATGGCCCATATTGATGCGGGGAAGACTACGACAACTGAGCGTATTCTTTTCTACACAGGAAAAAGCCATAAGATCGGAGAGGTTCATGATGGCGCGGCCACCATGGACTGGATGGAGCAAGAGCAAGAAAGAGGTATAACGATTACTTCCGCGGCTACAACTTGTGATTGGAAAAAAACAAATATCAATATTATCGATACTCCAGGGCATGTTGACTTCACCATTGAAGTTGAAAGGTCTCTTAGGGTTCTTGATGGTGCTGTAGGCGTGTTTGACGCCGTTTCAGGTGTTGAGCCTCAGTCCGAAACAGTTTGGGGACAAGCAGATAAGTATAATGTTCCTAGAATTGCCTTCGTAAATAAGATGGATCGCATGGGTTCAGATTTTCAAAACTGTGTAACAGAAATCCGTGAAAAACTAGATAAGGTTGCTGCTGCAATTCAACTACCTATCGGGTCTGAAGAGAATTTTTCTGGAGTTATTGATTTACTAAAAATGAAGGCCATTAGATTTTCTGAAGGTGACTTAGGAGCTACTGTAACTGAGGAAGATATTCCTTCTGAGCTTGCCGATGAGGCAGCAACTTCAAGAGAAGAGCTAATTGAAACACTTGCTGATTTTGATGATGACTTTGCCGAAAAATATCTAGGCGGGGAAGATATCTCTATTGAAGAAATTAAAAAAGTGATGAGGGCCGCTGTAATAGAACATAATTTCGTTCCTGTCCTATGTGGTTCTGCGTTTAAAAATAAAGGGGTTCAAACACTTCTTGATGCTGTTGTTGAATATTTACCAAATCCAATTGAACGTGGTGAGATAAAAGGCGTTAGTGCAAAGGATCCGGATAAAGAAGAAACTAGAAAACCGGATGAATCAGATATATTTAGTGGGCTTGCTTTTAAAATAGCGACTGATCCTTTTGTAGGAAGTTTAACTTTTGTTCGTATTTATTCTGGGTCAATGAAAATGGGACAGAATATTTATAATCCTCATAAAAAGAAAAAAGAAAGAGTTAATAAAATACTTCAGATGCATGCTGATAAAAGAAAAGAACTTCAAGAAGCAAAGGCCGGAGATATAGTTGCTATTTCCGGGTTGAAGTTTACGACGACAGGTGAAACTCTTTGTACTGATCATAAGCCAATCGTTTATGACCTCATGGAGTTTCCTGAAACTGTAATCTCGGTGGCAATCGAACCCAAAACTACTGCAGATGAAAAGAAGTTAATGATTTCTCTCGAACAGCTAAAAATCGAAGATCCTTCTTTTACCTATAGACATAATAAAGAAACAGGACAACTTTTAATTTTTGGAATGGGAGAGCTTCATTTAGAAATTATCGCTGACCGATTACAAAGAGAATTTAAAGTAGGGGTAAGAGTCGGTTCGCCTCAAGTTTCCTACAGAGAAAGTGTTGTAGCGGAATCAAAAGCAGAATCTACATTTAATAAAGAACAAGCTGGCAAGGTGCAGTTTGGTCACTGTGAAATCAAAGTTGAACCTTTTGATGAGCAGGGTGGAGTTCACTTTGAAACAGAACTTACTAAAAAAGATCTTCCTCAGGAATTTTTAGATTCAATTGAAAGAAGTATCCATGATACTGCCCCTGGTGGTGCTCTTGCTGGTTATCCTTTTATCAATATCAAAGCTACTTTAATTAGAGCAGAGTATCGGGAAGAAGATGCAAGTGAAGTTGCTTACTCGATTGCTGCCTCCCAGGCCTTTAGAGATGCTTGTCAAAAAGCAGGTGTAAAACTTTTAGAACCCGTTATGGCCTTAGAAGTTATTAGCCCATCTGAATACACAGGAGATGTGATTTCAGATATCAATATGAAGCGTGGAAAGATTTTAAGTATGGGGGCAAAGCAAAATAAGGAACAAATCGAAGCAGAAGTTCCATTATCCGAAATGTTTGGCTACAGCACCGATTTGAGATCAAAGTCCCAGGGCCGAGCCAGTTTTACGATGAATTTTGATAAATACGTGGATATTCCTAACGCATTAGCCAAGGAATTGATGGAAAAACGCGGTATTTATATCTAATTTATTTGGTCTTGCGCTGTGCATTGGCCGTATTGCAAAATAAAAGCAAAAATACCTTACATTTTTTGACAATTTCTGAAAACGGCATGTTGACAAAGGGCCCTATAAAACTTAAAACCCATATTCAATCAAATACTAGAGGGTTAGTAAGGCATGAAAGCGTCGAGACTGAGAATTAAACTAAGAGCGTACGATCACAAACTTTTGGACAATTCAGTTAATGAAATTGTTCAAACTGCGAAAGAAACTGGAGCCCGCGTAGCTGGTCCAATTCCTCTTCCAACTGAGATCAATAAGTTCACAGTTTTAAGATCACCTCACAAAGATAAAAAAGCGCGTGAACAGTTTGAAATGAGAACTCATAAAAGATTGATTGATATTGTTGACCCAACTCAACAAACCGTTGATAGCCTAATGAAATTAGACCTATCCTCAGGTGTTGATGTAGAGATCAAGTACTAGGCTTAGATCTTTT
>JAGSHI010000186.1 GCA_023954635.1 Bacteriovoracaceae bacterium | reverse complement strand
CATCTTGTAGAATTGTTTTTATTTTTTGGAGATCTTTTCTACCCGGTGCATAGTTAATTGAAGCAAGGACATCAACCCGGTCTCCTGGCTTTAATAATTTACTCACAGCCTGATTTTCAGTAATCTGAATAGCAACAGCTCTCCTTCCAACAGAAACCTGCCTGGCCAAACCTGTTCGTGCACCAGGGAAAATAACTCTTGGCTTTGTAATCTGCTCACCTTTTCGAATTGGTACTGTAGCAACTGTATTTTCAACTTCAGAAATTTTTGAAAAGCCACCCGGCATCTTAAAGTTTTTTGGAACTGGTTTAATTGTTACTTTTGAATCATCAATCAACTCTAATTCAGCAATATCTTTTTTTGCGATAACAACAGTAGTCTTTGTTCCATACTGTTGAGTAATTTGAGTTTCTTTATCATCGATATAGGTATTAACCATGAGGGCCGCCAAAGCAGCAATTATCAAGGCTAAGGTAAACGCGCGCGTATTCATATAACCACCGTTAGTTATTGGTTTTATTAAATTTTATCAGGGTTTAGGGGTAGATTAATGCAGGGAAACTTATTCCCGTCGGTTAACTACCATCTCCTAGGATGCAGTTACTTGTTGCGCCTCGGGCTTGGTCCCAATTATAGGTGCTATCATCTTTCAAAATATAAGTGGTCGAGCATACGCCATAGAAGGTCAGAGGCTTCACAAAAATACTTGAGCCCGCTTCTTTTGCTTTCTCTTCGCATTTTTCATCTGAAGAACTGTATAAGGTACTGTATTTATAACAGGTTCCATACTGTTCATTAGTTCCTGCTTTTCTTTCTGCCCATCCAATTGAAGCCGCGCTTACACTTTGAAGGCCTTCAGCTGCAAGAGAATTAAGATCGGACTTCACAGGCAACATGGAGTTACCTTTAAGAATATAATAGAAATATCCTCGGGTAGCCTTTTGCTGGTTTATAGAACCATTAATCGCACTCCCAGTATTAAAAAGTACTGTGGCGAAATAAACAAGAAAAGGCATAAAGAGAATAAGCTCAAATATTGCTTGTCCTTTTTCATCTTCTATTTTATCTAAAAAATTAGCAGCCATTATCCATCACCGTCGTATTATGATTGCAGCCACCTGCACCTAATGCTCTAAAAGCTTCACAAATTCTCTCTACGCATTCAGCAATAGTGGGCTCTTTGCCTAAAAAAGATTCTGATTTAAATTTCAGTTTATCCGTTGTCCCAACATTTCCAAAGATAGAAAAACGATCTTCATATTCAACAATTGTTCCCACGAATAAATTATTATCTACAGCGCCAGGCATATTAAAATCTTTTGTGATCTCTATTCCACCCAAAACATCTTCAACATTAAAGCCGTTCCAAACTTCCTCAGCAACCTGTCTTGATTTTGTATCACTCCCGTCGACCTGATTACTATTAGCCTCTTGAACCAATAATGCCCGACTTGCCATAAAGTTCGCGTAATGAACCACGTATCCATTTGTAAAATTTAACGCCATTTTTACATAGAGAAACACAAAACCAATAACCATCATAAAGCTGATGATAAATTCTACTGTCGATTGTCCTTCTTCATTCTTAGTCATGGTTTTCCCTATGGATATTTTTCTGCAGGCGCAAAGAAGCGAGATTCACCATTCACTTTATCAAAATATGTTTCATGTTCTCTTTCATAGTTTGATTCGTCTTCTTGTCCCATTCTACCGTGCCTATAAGCATAAATCATCCTTACATACATAAGCTTCATCATCTCAGACTCACTTCCAACAAACCTTTTTACTATGGGACTATTTAAGAACGCCAAGGCCAATGAGATTATAACCGCCAACAGGAGAATATACTCAACAGTACTCTGTCCCTTTTGGTTTAAGTATTTTCTCATTCCCAAACCCTCGCTACAAACCCAAACCATACCCAGGACATCAATATCACCGGCGCATAAGTAAACTTTTTACCAAAAACATCTTTAATGATACCAACATTTTTCCTTTCAATTGCGTAAGAGAGCATTTTTTTGTTCTGATAAATATTAATAAAGAATGACATCCCTCCAACTAAGATAGTTGAGTAAATTAATGTGTAGAAGGCTTGATCTTGCAATTCATACGGAACCATCAAGAATAAGGAGAATAAATATTTTGAGTCTCCTGCTCCCATTATATTTAACTGAAACAACATAAACCCAACAAATATAAATGCTATTGGTAAAAAGAAGTTTTGAACTCCCCATATGTAGACTTTTGGTAAGAATATGGACATTAGGACAAATGCTAAAACATTTATAAGAAACCAATAATTTGAAATCTTCGCTGTTTTGAAATCGATCCAGGCAACTACGAGCAATTCAAACAGTATGAGAATGAATACGTACAAGGGCACTACTCGCTTCCTTGGTTCGTATAACTGTTAAAAAAACAGTTAGACTGGCATACACCTACTGTTAACTGTTGGGTTAAGGCATAGCCTAAGCTCCCCATAGAGCTTCCAACCATCTTTCCTAGGCCACTAACAAAATTTACGAGTATAAAGGCCATAAAACTAAAAAGGAGAATATACTCCACAGTAGCCTGTCCCTTGCTATAAAGTTCTTTTAGCATAAATTTAGATTAGTAAATGGTCGAAAATACACAAGAGGGGAAAGAACTTCCCCTCCTATAGTTATATAGGTTTATTTCAAGTTAAATAGCAAAAGCAATGCTTAAGCTAGGATTACTCGTCGAGCATTCCTTCAGCTTTACCAAATACCTTTGATACCAGACCTTCATCATCAGAAACTAACTTTCTCATGATAACTTCCTTAAACTTGAAAACAACAGCTGCAACAACAGCAACTAAGAGAATATACTCAGTTGAAGTCTGTCCGCTCTCATCTTTAATGTAGGCAATAAAATTTTTCATAACTACTCCCTAATTCAGTCACTATCTCTTCGGGCACTTTCTCAAATTACTTGAGCTAAAAATCCCGAAAAATCCATGACACCTTAGTTTTGTAACTTCCTATTACCCTACTATTTTACTCTTTTTTGTGATGCGATGCAATATATTTCAAATAAGTGCCTGATTTTACGAGAAATCAGGTATTTGTATACTTTTTCCTCTTGCCTTGAGTGCTGGTAACTAAGGCTGGTATAATGATTTTGGGTCTTGTAGTTGGCAAACTAAGTTTCGCCCTACAAATTTTATTAATGGGAGCGGTCCCTGGTCACGGTGAGCAAGCTCAGGCAGGAAACTGGATTGAGAAGCCTAAAGTGATTACTAACTGCAGCCACCTGTCGATTGACGGGCGGAACCATGAAAAGCCCTCCAAGGCCCACTTCTTTTCTTTCTTTATCGCGCTTCATTGACACTTTACTCCTTAAAATTCATCATTAACTTATGGAAACAACGACATTTGAAAATATCGATACAACTTGGATTGAAAATATTGCTCTAGAAGAGATTAATATGGATGAGTCCGGTGTTATCAATATGGATTCACATCTTGATACCTATCAACTTTTAGAAGAAGAAAGTATTCAGTTTCTGGATCAAATCAGAGATCGTGTAGAATTGTTTGTTTGCAAGTTCAATCAGTATCGTTCGAGTATGAATTCGGGCCACCAAGTTAAGATCTTTAAGATTTCAAATACAGTTAATGATTTTATGCTTTTTAGAAATAGTCTCAGGTTAATTTTTTCTAGAAAAGCTAATGATCTCATTTCTATCGGTTTCTTATCTAGTGGTAACGATATGTTGAGTCCGAGATTAAATACACAACAGACTTCAGGTTCTGAAACAGCTCATGAAGTTAGAGCTCAAGTTGGTGCTTTTAATAATATTACTTGGACCTTTCAAGGTGAGCGAGTTGATATTGATTCAATGGTAAAGCATTACGTAGCTGAGTTTTTAAGACAGTCAGCGCGATAGCGACAACCCTAGATAAACTTAATACCTTCGCCTTTTCCTTCTGCTTTATTTTCTTTATCCAAAGATCCATTCAGTCTTTTAAAAGTAAACGCGAGTGATTCCTTCACAGTGGGAAGTTTAATACTTAAAAAACCTTCAAGATTTGATATATCCATTTGGAGAAAGTATTTATCAGAGCCTCCACTCATGCCCTTGATCATGGGATACTTCCATTTTGCTTTAGAAATCATGCCCTTATCTGAGTGAAAGATTTCCGCATAAGCATTAGCGAAGTCATAGGCCGTCATGATGTCTCTTGAGCTAACTTGAAAGAGTCTATTTTTTACTTCTTTTTCAAAACAAATTTTCATCATGGCCGCGATATAATAAATGTCTAAATATCCAGTGAGTACGTTATTATCACAGCTTACCTGGTTACCTATATGAAGTTCTTTTTGAAGAGTCTCAAAGTAGTTTGGATTAGACATTTTTAAACTACGACCATAAAGGCGACAGGTTCTAAAAATGACGTAGTTTAAACTCGTTTTCTGGATATAAAACTCAGCCGCTGCCTGTGATTTTCCATAGTACGTATTGGCATCGGGGATATCCATTTCAATATATTTTTTTTCCTCTCCTGAGAAAACATGACAAGTTGAGAGGTAACAAATTTGCGACTTATATCTTTGGCAATATTCCGCAACAGTTATTAAGCCGGTTGTGTTCAATCTGTCCGTTTGCTCTTGCTTACTATCACATTCCAGAATGCTATTTAATCCAGCGGCATAAATCGTAAAGTCTGGTTTAAATGAAAAGATCACCCTTTGTACTTCTTCCTTTTTGGAGATGTTCATTGGAAGAGTCAGGACGCCTTGAATCTTTACCGGGTTCTGATAATAGGTTCCTATGACTCGATAGTACTTTTTTAAATACTGAGCTAAATTACTGCCGATAAACGAGCTTATCCCTATTATCAAAATAGTTTTTTGTTCAGGCTCTTCTATCCCTTCTTCGTTAGACATGAATATATTTTAACAGATTTTTTGATTTAGGTGAAAAAAGACGTAAAAAAGCCCATGCTTCATACGAAGCTATGGGCTTTAAAAACTTTTGTGTCTATCCGAGTAACTTTAACGCTAAGTTCGGCGCTTGATTTGCTTGCGATAGTACCGATGTCCCCGACTGAACAAGGATGTTGTTTCTGGCGAGGTCAGCAGTTTCTGCTGCCACGTCGACATCCCTAATCCTAGACTTTGCTGCACTGAGGTTCTCATCACTAATGCCCAAAGTATTAATAATCGAGGAGAGGCGGTTCTGGGTCGCACCCAATTCTGACCTAACTCCGTTAATGTTGACCAAAGCATCATCAAGTTTCTTAAGAGAAAGTTGTGCACCTTCTTTGGTCGCAACAGACTCAGCATTAAGCCCGAGGGCCGAAAGCGTTGCCGTGTTAGTGGTGCCGTCATAGCGCATTCTATCCAGTAAAGGACTGTTGTTGATTCCGATCTGGAATTCCATAAGTCCACCTGTGCCATCGAGTAGCTTGGTGCCGTTAAACTCAGAAGACTTTGCGATCCTATCGACCTCTTCTTTGAGTTTTTGAAATTCGATATCAGTAAATCCACGTTCAGTTGCTCCTACTGTATCCGAAGCTGCTTGTACTGAGAGTTCTCGCAATCTAATAATAATGTTCGAAATCTCATTCAATCCACCTTCTGCTGTTTGTATTAATGATATGGCATCCCCAGCATTTCTTTTGGCTTGCCTACCACCTCTTATTT